>NZ_VLSR01000020.1:0-46449 GCF_007558235.1 Acinetobacter sp. RF15B
TTGTCAGTTGGCCACGAGTCTCGATAGAGCCATATTTTCTCTTCCTTTGATTTCTGAAACGTAAGTTGTGGAAGAGCACACCACCTCTGCTTTTATCCTGCTGTATAAACCTGTATATGGAATGCAGGCTGACTGAAACATGAGAAGCAATCTGTTCGGGGCTCCACTGAAGTTCAAGGTAAGCCATAACTTGTGCCCAAACCTCTCGAGAGATTCTTTTAGGATTAGGACAATGCCGTCTGCGAGCTAATTTATTGGCATGTTTAGCGAAATAACCATTCCTTGCTCTATTGCGTGCTATTTCTCTGGAAATAGTGGAAGGTGAGCGATTTAGCCTCCAGGCGATATAACGCTTAGAAAAACCTTCACGTAACAATGTAGAAATCTGATATCTTTCTTCTTGAGTAAGATGAGTATAGTTCATGATGCAACTTTGACTTTGGTCGGTCTGAAGCAAAATGCTAGATCATCTTGCTTCGTTCCAATAATTTAATCTCTGTTGCACTTCATTTGAGAATCCAAGAAATAAAAAAGACACTCTCAAGGTGTCTTTTTTATAAAAAATGCTTTAGCGTATGATTCCGCGTTTTGATTGCTCCAGAGAGTCAATTAAACGCTGCGCTTCAGGCACTTCTGGTAAAATGTCGCTACGGATTTTTTCAAGCGCTTCCTGAGTGGTCAGACCCGATTTATAAATGAGCTTGAAAGCTTCACGTAAGCCATTGACCACATTCTTGGACCAACCTTTACGACGCATCCCTTCCACATTCATGGCAAATGCATGTGCAGGATTTCCAGACACCATTACATACGCTGGCACATCTTTGAGAATAAGTGAAGCACCGCCAATCATGCTATATGAATCAATTTTGCAGAATTGATGAATTCCGGAGTTACCTCCAACCACAACATAATCACCTACATGCACATGGCCAGCTACACCGACATTATTTGCAAAGATATTATGATCGCCCACCCTACAGTCATGGGCAATATGCGTATTCACCATCAGCAGGTTATGACTACCCACTTTAGTAATGCCCTGATCCTGAACCGTACCACGATGCAAACTGCAATGTTCACGAATCTTGTTGTGATCACCAATTTCTAGCCAGGTTTCTTCACCTGCATATTTGAGATCCTGACAAACTTCGCCCACACTGGCGAACTGAAAAATTTCATTATATTCACCCATACGCGTATAGCCACCCACCACAACATGTGAATGAAGTTTGCTACCCGCGCCAATAGTGACATTCGGTCCAATAATACAATATGGACCAATTTGCACATCAGCAGCAATTACTGCTGATGAGTCAATAATGGCAGTTGGGTGAATAAGGGGATTATTGCTCATGCCTGCTCGACTTTTTGATGCGAAACCATAATTTCCGCGGTTGTTGCGACGACGCCATCTACAGTGGCAATACAATTATATTTGTAAATGCCTCGCTTTTGCATCACTAATTCAGCTTTTAAAACCAATTGATCACCAGCAACCACTTGTTTTTTAAATCTGACCTTCTCAGCGCCAGCAAACAGGAACAAAGAACCTTCACTTGGAACTTCGTTATTCATGACAAAACCCAAAATTCCAGAAATCTGAGCCAATGCTTCAACAATCAGCACGCCCGGCATGATCGGATAATTCGGAAAATGACCTTGCAAAAACTCTTCATTAATCGAGACGTTCTTATAACCAACAATACCATTTTCAGTAATATCGACTACACGATCAACCAGTAAAAATGGATAACGATGGGGCAAATATTCACGAATTTTTTGAATATTCATTGGTAATTCAGGCTTCGTCAATGTAGGCAAATTCGACTCTGTCATCATAATTATTTACGCAACTTTAATGTTGATTCAATGGACTCAATTTGAGATTGCATATGATCCAATCGTTTAACCAACTGGGTCAATGGCACATCTGCTAATTGTCTGAGGCGAACCACTGTGCGTTTCCATTTCTGATTTTCAAACAATCCAATCCCCGAAGAATATTTTCCATCTTCAGAAATATTATTTGTCACCATTGACATTCCAGTCAAAGTCACATTATCAGCAATATTTAAGTGCCCAGAAATTGCGGTACCACCACCAATGATACAGTTTTTGCCAATTGAAACACTTCCTGCAACAGCAGTTTTCGCAGCAATAGCGGTATTGGCACCTATTTTAACGTTATGCGCGATTTGCACAAGGTTATCAATAATAACACCTTGTTCCAGAATCGTATCATCCAAAGCACCACGATCTACACTACAGTTCGACCCAATCCTGACGTCATCAGCGATGCGAACAGAACCTAACTGGGCGATCCTGTGCCATTTCCCTTGGTAAGGCGCAAAACCAAAACCTTCACTACCAATCACCGTATTGGCATGAATACGGACACGGTTACCAATTTTAGCTTCGCCAGTTAGGGTCACATGTGCATCAATAAAACAGTCCTGACCGATTTCCACAGCATCATCAAGATATGTATGTGCTTGAACAATCGTATTTGCACCCACCACACAATGCTCACCAATCACTGCATAGTGACCAATATAGGCATCGTCGGCAATTATTGCTGAAGGATGAATTTGTGCCGTACTTTCAATTCCAGTCATGCTATGTTTTTTTTCAAAAACATGCGTCAGGATGGCAAAAGCCAGATAAGGATTATCCACCACAATAAAGTTTTGCTGTGAAGTGCATTGCTGTTTCAGTTCAGCAGTGACAATGAGCGCACCCGCCTGACTGTGATTGGCCTGCTCTAGATATTTGTCTGCATTAACGAATGCCAAATCTTGTGAGGTTGCATGTTCAAGACTGGCCAAACCTCTCAAATGCAAATCTGCCTGACCTACACACTCGCCTTGAACCAGGCGAGCAAGATCAGCTAACTGAAGCTGTTGATGATTCATTGATTTATTTAATTGCATTAACCTTTTGAATCATTTTATCAGTTAAATCATACTTGGCGTCATAAGTAAGCGTGGAATTTTTATTTAAAACCACATCTAGGTTGTTTTCTTTACGCAATTGCTCTGCAATCTGTTTCACACGTCCATCAAAAACTGTCCGGATTTGCTGAATGGAGCTTTGTACACTGCCTTGAACGGTTTGCTGAAGCTGAGCCAATTCCTGAAGTTTAGCCTGATATTGAGCTGACATTTTCTGCTTTTCAGCATCACTGATTTTGTTATTTGCCTGCGCTCGCTGCTGTAAAGCCTCAAGCTCTTTACTTAACTGGTCAATCTTGGTGGTTTGAGGCTGAATTTTTTGCTGGAATGCAGTATTTTGCTGCTTTAAATAAGTACTATTTTCAACCACACGCTCCAGATCAATTACACCAATCCCGGCTGCTTGAGTCAAAGGCGCGAATGTTGCTAAAACCAGGCTCATTGTCATCATTATTTTGTTCATAGTTTTTACTCTTTCAAAAAATTTGCTCACAAGGCCACAACCTCATGAGCAAATTTTATATTCTTCATGGATAAATAATTTAGAATGTACGTCCAATTTCAAACTGTACATTCTGGGTATCATCACCTGGCTTATCGTTAAGTGGATAAGCATAGCTGAGTGATAATGGGCCAATCATGGTAATCCAGGTAAAGCCTGCACCAACGCTATAGCGCATATTGCCACTATCAAAGCCGAAGTTGTCTTTACAGTATTGTTTTGCATCTACACCAGGATCATCCATTTTACCAGTCAAATACAGCTTACCTGATGGTACATCACACTGAGTATCAAATACTTGAGCACCTTCAGCAAACAGTACTGGACGCACCTGACGTGCCCAATCCCCTTTAAACGGCACAGGCAATACCAACTCAGCACCAAACTGAATTAGCGCATTACCACCCACTTCTTCTGGATCATAATCTCGTTTGTGTGATTCGTTATAAGTTACACCAGGGTATTTAGGTCCAAGCGTACTGTTCTCATAACCACGCACTGAGCCATAACCACCAGCATAGAAGTTCTTATAGAATGGCAGGTCATTACCATAGCCCAGCTTACCGTAACCGCGCAGCACAAAGTCTTTACCCAATGGGAAGAGTGCTTGTGCATCATAAGATACTTTTTGATATTCCACATCACTGCCCGGTAATGCAATTTCTGCATTGACTCGATGTGACATTCCCGTAGTTGGGAAGACTGGACGGTTTAAAGTGTTATATGACCAACCTAGATTTAAATTATAAGTCAGGAATTCTCCACCAAACTCATCATCAAATGAGGTAAAACCAATATCTTGATTATTACCATCTCGGCAAAGACGATCAAAATAACCTTCTGGTGGATTAGAAGGTTTTTCCAGATCAGGATCAGCTGCTAAATCAATCTCCCATTGTGATTTTAGGTTATCGCTCGAACAATACTTACCTTCGCCTTTAGCTTTACCACCATTCGCTAACAAATAATCCCGAACATAGGTCGAGACATAGGGACCAGTCGTGACTTCAGTCTGGTCAATATTCAGGCCCAAACTTACACTTTGGTTTTCATCAATTGGATAACCAAAATTGATCCCACCACCAAAACTGTCAGTCACATAGTTATTGACGTTATAATCATCATCTAGTTTGGTTTTACGATAGTAAAGATTATAACCACGACGTACGCCATCAATGGTGAAATACGGGTCCATCACGCTCAAGTTATAATAATCTTGAGTTTCAGAACGGGACAGGTCTATAGAGACGCTATTCCCTGTACCCAAGAAGTTGGTTTGACTTAAGCCAGCCTGAAAGGTCACACCACCACTTTGCGAGAAACCAACTGCCAGTGTACTGGTTCCCGAATGCTGCTCTTCTACTGCAATATTCAGGTCAACCTGATCAGGTGAACCCGGAATACGTACAGGTTTAACATCTACACTCTTAAAGAAACCGGTGCGTTCCAGACGAACCTTTGACAGATCAATCTTTTCGTTACTGGCCAGTGCCCCTTCCATTTGGCGCATTTCACGACGCAATACTTCGTCTGCGGTCTTGGAGTTACCTGTAAAGTTGATACGTCGTACGGTAATCTGTTGACCTGGATTAATATAATAATTCAAATCAACTTGCTTGGTTTCTTCATTAATCTGAGGAACCACATTCACTTCAGCATAGTAATAGCCAGCATTACCATATTTACGTAGCAACAACTGCTTGACTGCATTTACTTTTTCCTGTGAATACACTTCACTTTCTTTATACAGCTGTAAAGCTTTTAACTCTTCAGGCTGATAAAGCGCATCACCCAAGAACTTGGTTTGGCCAAATTTAAACTGCTCACCTTCATCGACTGAAACTTCAATGAACACATTTTTTTTATCTTCACTCAGGTTCAGGCTGGAGTTGGCGATATTAAAGTTGATGTAACCACGGTTCAGATACATCGCACGCAAGGCTTCCAGACTCGCAGCCATCTTTTCACGTGCATAGCGGTCATTACGCGAAACCACTGAACTCCAACCACTTTCTTTGACCGCAAAAGCCTGCTTAATCTCGGATTCTTTAAATACCGTATTCCCGATGATATTAATATCAAAAACTTTAGCGGCTTTGCCTTCTACAAAATCAATCAGCAATTCAACCCGGTTATTTGGTCGCGCAGTGGTGGTTACCTTAATATCAGCATCATAACGGCCTTGCTGCATATATTGCTGCTCAAGCTCGGATTCCACTGTTTGCAGCGCAGATTTTCTCAGCACCTCACCTTCAGCCAAGCCCATTTTTTTCAGGCCTTCTTCAAGTGCTTCTTTTGGAATCAACTTGTTGCCTTTGAGCTCAATCTTTGAAATAACCGGACGCTCTACCACCTGGAAAACCAGAGTATTTCCCTGCTGAACGGCTTTGATATCATCAAATAACCCTGATGCAAACAGGCTACGAATTGCATTGGCAATCACAGGATCATTCACACGGTCACCACTGTTGACCGGCACCAAGCTATACAGATTTTCAGGAGTTAAACGTACTAATCCATCAAATTTTATATCTTGTACAATGAATTCATCTACTGCATATACTTGTTGTGCTGCTGCCATTGCACTAACGAGTGCCAAAGGCATAAATAAATGTGTGTGCTGCATGCCAGTCTTTTCCGCTGTTAATTTATTTCATTTACGTTCTTATAAACGCATAAAGTCATTAAATAATGCCAGAAGCATCATACTGCCGAGCAGTACCATACCAATTTTAAATCCGACCAATTGTATTTGTTCAGAAACAGGTTTACCACGAATTAATTCAATAAAATAGTAAACCAGATGTCCTCCATCAAGCATTGGAATGGGCAATAAGTTTAATATTCCTAAACTTACACTCATTAGCGCCATAAAGGAAATAAAAGTTTCCCAACCCATTTCTGCACTTTGTCCGGCTACCTTGGCAATGGTAATTGGGCCAGAGAGGTTATCCAAACCGATCATTCCACGGATCATCTTCACAATCGAGTTTACAATCATGGAGGAAAGCTGCGCGGTTTTATCAAAAGCCATGACCAGTGCTTCAGCCGGGTTATAATGAATGGTCTGTTTATATTCTGCGGGAATGGTAATTTTACCCGGATCACCCTGTACACCAAGCATACCAGTGACATTGCCCATATTGTCACGCTTTCCTTGCGGCATAACTTCAAGCTGTACCACCTGTTTATCCCGCAATACTTCTATCTTGAGCAGCTTTTCCGGAGAGGCCTGAACCACTTGCACCACATCGTACCAGTCTTTCATCGAGGTACCATTAATGGCCAAGATACGGTCACCCTCCTGCATCCCTTGACGGATGGCTGCACCATCGGCGGTCAGCTTGGAGACCACTGCTGGAACTTGCGGGCGATAAGGCAAGAAGCCCAGCTCTTCTAAGGGAGATTGAGACTGATCTTTGAGAAAATTCTGAATAGGGAGCTGAAAGGTTTTAGTCTCACCTGACCGCTCAGCCTGAATACTGATATTGCCAGTTTCACCGACACGATCGACCAGCGCATAGCTGAGCTTTTCCCAGGTTTCGACCTTCGTTCCGTCTATCGCAACAATTTTATCTCCTTGCTGCATATGTACAGTAGCGGCAGGCGTATCGGGAATAATCTTGCCGACCCGGGTATTTAGCTGTTCCTGAGCAGGTAAAAACAATACCCAGAAGAGAACCACAGCCAGCACCAGATTGATTAAAGGACCAGCAGCCACAATCGCGATACGCTTCCAGGGATGCTGACGGTTAAAGGCTTTGGGTAAGTCTTCTTCCGCGACATTGCCTTCACGTTCATCCAGCATCTTGACATACCCACCTAAAGGCAAAGCAGAGAGCTGATACTGGATACCTGATTTTTTGGAGGTCCATTTGATCAGAGTCGGGCCAAAACCAATCGAGTAAACCAACACTTTAACGCCCAGTTTACGTGCCACAATGTAGTGACCAAACTCGTGAATCGCAATTAAGGGACCGAGTAACAGGATTGCAGCGGCAATAATAAACAAGGCGTTCATGTCTTAACTTCCTTTATTCACCACAAATTGCTGTGACAAACCTCGTGCAGTCTGATCTGCCTGCAAAATAGTTTCCAGATCATATGCAGGCTGATTATCTATCTGGTTCAGGACACTTTCAACCACCTGAGGAATTTGGGTAAATCTAATCTCTTGATTCAAGAAGGCAGCCACAGCAATCTCATTGGCTGCATTTAAAATCGTCGGTGCAATTCCGCCGCTCTGCATAGCTTGGCGGGCCAGCTTTAATGCAGGAAAACGTTCCACATCCGGCTCCTGAAAATTAAGCTGTGAATGTATAAATAGATCTAATGGTGCGATATGGGTAGTGATTCGCTCAGGCCATGCCAAAGCATGTGCAATTGGCGTTCCCATATCCGGATTGCCCATTTGTGCCAAAGTTGATCCATCTACATATTGCACCATGGAATGAATAATACTCTGTGGATGCACAACGACTGTAACAAATTGTTCTTCAACTGCAAATAAATGGCAGGCTTCGATCAATTCCAGCCCTTTATTCATCAAAGTCGCTGAATCTACCGAAATTTTTTGTCCCATGGACCAGTTAGGATGTTTACAGGCCTGCGCAGGTGTCACCTGCTCAAGCTCTTCCAGACTATGATTTAAAAATGGGCCGCCTGAGGCGGTCAGTAGAATCTGCTGTACGCCGAGTTTCGGCTGGCCATTGCGTTCTGCCTCAAAGTAGTTTTGTGGCAGACACTGGAAAATGGCATTGTGCTCAGAGTCTACAGGTAGCAATAAGGCACCATGCTGACGCGCAGCCTGCATCATGATATCACCGGACATCACCAAAGCTTCTTTATTGGCCAGTAGAACGCGCTTAGCTGCTTTTACTGCTGCCAATGTCGGCAATAAACCTGCTGCACCAACAATTGCCGCCATCACGATATCCACCTCAGGATGTTCGGCAACTGCAATTAAACCGGCTTCATCCTGCAAAATCTCGATATCAGACAATCCCTGCTGCTCAAGCAGATGAGCAAGCTCATCTACCTTTTCAGAAGGCACCACGGCAACTTTGGGGTGATACTGCTGGCAGATTTCAGCCAGTTCAATCATACGACTTTGCGCTGTCACAGCGAAAACCGAGTAAGCTTCAGAGTGCTGCTGCAGAATCTTTAAAGTACTTTGACCAATGGAACCTGTAGCACCCAGTATACAAACAGCTTGTGACATTTATAAATTTACGCCAATAAGTTTTAAGATATAGATACCAGTTGCAAAAATTGGAGCTGCAGCCAGCAAAGAATCAATCCGATCCAGCACACCGCCATGACCGGGCAGAATACGACCAGAATCCTTGATTCCGGCACGACGCTTGATCATGGATTCAAACAGATCACCCAAGACCGAACTAAAGACGGTTACGATAGATAAAATCAGAAATAGGCTGAGTTCGGCCCAAGTCATTTCCAGATATAAGGAAGCCACGGTGATTACGATCAGCATTGAAGTCACAATACCGCCATATAGCCCTTCGACAGACTTGTTCGGGCTGACATTCGGTGCAAGCTTTTTCTTCCCAAATTTACGCCCTACAAAATACGCCCCGCTATCTGCACCCCACACCAGCAGGAATAGGTACATCAACCACCAAGGTGAATTTTGCCAAACCGAAAAGATTGCCGTTACAGCTGCTGAAATTAAAATAATACCAAGACCTTGCAGACTGACATTGTACCAGCCGTCGTAATCAGGATAGGATTTCACCCAGTAGATGCTGAGCAGCCAGGTCATGATCGAAGCAGCCCATAATAATAAGGCAACATCCCAGTAATATAAGGCCAGTGCAGATAAGGCTGCGGTCATCAGACCATAACCCCATCCCACCGGCTTGATTACATTTTTAGATTTTCGCGGCATGAGCTTAAACCACTCATAGCCTGCAACCCCAGCAGCCACAACCATTAAGGCAAACATTGGATAATGTGATTTGGTAGCAAACATGCAGCTAATCACTACGGCTACCAACACCAATGCGGTTATAATCCGCTCAAACATGTTTAGTTCTCAAGTTTTTCCTGACAAATCTGTTCTGATGTTTTGCCGAAACGACGCTCACGCCCACCAAATACAGCCAGCGCATCATCAAATTCTTCTACAGTAAACTCAGGCCATAAAGTTTCAGTAAAATATAGCTCTGCATAAGCCGCCTGCCAGAGCAGGAAATTAGACAGACGGAAATCTCCACCTGTACGAATCAGCAAATCCACAGCAGGCAAATCACCTAAACAGACATATTGACCAAAGACATCAGTATCAATTGCATCAAGATTTAATTTATTTGTTAAAACATCTGCAGCAATCTGCTTCGCAGCGTGTGCCATATCCCACATACCGCCATAACTGATGGCAATGGTAAGTGTCATACTGTTGAAATTAGCAGTCCTTTGTTCAGCATGCAACATTAGTGATTGCAGTTCAGGAGATAAACGCGAGCGATCTCCTATAAAACGCAGTGCAATATTGAACTTTTCCATGCGAGGCAATTGCTCATGAATCGTATCTAGCAGCAGATTCATCAGCAATTCAACTTCATATTGAGGACGATTCCAGTTTTCGCTGGAAAATGCAAAGACAGTCAGCGCCTGAATATTTCTTTTTTTACAATGTTCTACAATCGGATCCAGAACCGTTTTTCCTTCACGGTGTCCATCACCTTTCTGCATCTGATTTTTTTTGGCAAAACGATTGTTGCCATCCATAATGATGGCAACATGTTTTGGAAGATGGGGGTTTTCTTCAGCAGTGGTCATTGATGAATTAAACCTTCATCAATTCAGCTTCTTTCGCAGCCAAGCGTTTATCTACTTCAGCAACAAATTTATCTGTAATTTTCTGGATGTCGTCAGATGCACGGCGCTCATCATCTTCAGAAATCTCTTTCTCTTTTAATAAGGCTTTAATATCACCTAATACATCACGGCGGATGTTGCGGATTGCAACTTTGGCATTTTCAGCTTCGTTACGTGCCACTTTTTGCATGTCACGACGTGTTTCTTCGGTTAAAGCGGCCATAGGTACACGGATTGCATCTGCCGTAATCGGGTTCAGACCCAGGTCTGATTCACGAATCGCTTTATCAATTGCAGATACCATTGAACGCTCAAATGGCTGAACCAGTAAAGTACGCGAGTCTTCAACACCTACGTTAGCAACCTGATTTAATGGCACATCAGAGCCATAGTAAGGAACCATAACACCGTTTAAAATAGATGGATGTGCACGACCTGTACGAACTTTTGCAAAACCATTTTCCAATGAGTCAAGTGACTTGTTCATACGCTCTTCTGCGTCTTTTTTAAGATCGTTAATCATATGATCTTCCTTACTTAATTCTAAAGAGATAAATGCTAAATTAGCGGCTAGTATAAATGGCTTCAGGACTTACGTCATTAATTCGTGACGTGAGTGCCCTCATTTTCACCCATCACAACGGACAATAAAGCACCAGACTTGTTCATATCGAAGACTTGTAGCGGCACATTGTGATCACGGCATAGACAAATAGCGGTCAAATCCATCACACCCAGCTTTTCATCCAGTACCTGATCGAAGGTCAATGTATTGTATTTTACTGCATCTTCATACTTGCTTGGATCTTTATTATAAACACCATCAACTTTAGTGGCTTTAAGAATCAGATTCGCTTCAATTTCAATACCGCGTAAGCAAGCTGCTGTATCAGTGGTAAAGAATGGGTTTCCTGTACCGGCAACAAATACACACACTTCACCGCGTGTCAGGTGACGGATAGCATCACGGCTAGAATAAGATTCTACCACTGTCCCAATTGGTAAAGCTGACAGTAAGCGTGTTTTGATATTACGGCGCACCAAGGCATCACGCAGGGCCAGACCGTTCATTACAGTTGCCAGCATTCCCATTTGATCGCCTGTTACCCGACCGACCAGACCGTCTTTTTGTAGCTGGCTACCACGATACAGGTTACCACCACCGACCACGATACCGACTTGAACACCCAAACCAACCAAATGGGCAATCGATAAAGACATCTGATCCAGGATCTGGGCATCAATCCCCATGTCTTTATTCCCTGCCAGTGCTTCACCAGAAAGCTTTAACAGGATACGACCAAATCGAGGTTTTTTAGAATCCAACATCTTCCAACTCCAAAGTATTCAATTCAAAATATTTTTAATTCAAAATCTTAAGCAGACTTGATCGAAATCAGCTTGGCAAACAGGTCATATTCGTCTGCATCTGTAATTTCAACTTCAAGCACATCACCCGCCTTAATCCTGTTTTTATCAATATCTTCTACAAAGACATTGCCATCAATTTCAGGGGCGTCGGCATAAGAGCGTGCAACGGCAACCGGGAATTCATCTTCCAGGTCATCAACCAGCACAGTCATGGTCTGACCAATACGCTTTTGTAATTTTGCCGCGGAAATTTCCTGCTGTACCTGCATGAAACGCTCATAACGCTCCTGCTTGATTTCTTCCGGCACATGGTCCGGCAAATCATTGGCCGTTGCACCTTCAACCGGTGAATAGGTAAAGCAGCCTACACGGTCCAGCTGCGCTTCTTTGAGCCATTCCAGTAATATCTGGAAGTCTTCTTCAGTTTCACCCGGGAAACCAACCACAAAGGTAGAGCGAATCACCAGCTCCGGACATTTCTCACGCCAGAGTTTTAAGCGCTCCAGTGTGTTTTCACTGTGCGCCGGACGTTTCATCAGCTTTAAAATACGCGGGCTGGCATGCTGGAATGGAATATCCAGATAAGGCAGAATTTTACCTTGGGCCATCAGATCAATGACTGCATCGACGTGCGGATAAGGATAGACATAGTGCAGACGCACCCAGATGCCAAGCTGACCTAAAGCTTCGCACATGTCATAGAATTTGGTTTTAACCGGCTGACCGTTCCAGAAATCCAGCTTATATTTGGTATCGACGCCATAAGCCGAAGTATCTTGAGAGATCACGAGTACTTCTTTAACACCGGCGCGTTTGAGTGCTGCTGCTTCTTCAAGTACGGAACCGACAGGACGAGAGACCAGATCACCACGCATGCTCGGAATAATACAGAAGGTACAACGGTGGTTACACCCTTCCGATATTTTTAAGTATGCATAATGTTTAGGAGTTAAGCGGATACCCTGCTCAGGCACCAGATCAATAAATGGATTGTGTTTTGGTGGTTCAGGCACATATTGATGAACCGCATCCATCACTTCTTCATAGGCTGCTGCACCTGTCACTTTCAGGACATTCGGATGCATTTGACGAATTTTGTCTTCGTCTTTACCCAGACAACCTGTTACGATGACACGTCCATTCGCGCTCATCGCTTCACCGATTGCATCTAAAGACTCTTGTACTGCAGATTCAATAAAACCACAAGTATTTACAACAACTAAATCAGCACCGTCATAATCCGATGCGACATCATAACCTTCAGTCTTTAACTGAGTTAAAATTCGTTCGGAATCTACCAATGCCTTAGGACAACCTAAAGAAACAAAACCGACTTTGGGGGATTTCATGAATCTGCGCTCCACTAGAATGCGCGTATTGTATGACTTTTCTAATCATAAAAATAGTTGAAAAGCTGACTCTTTGCATCACGCACCAAAATAACGCTATAAAATAACCAACACAAATAACAATGCACCAAAATGAATCATTTTTAGTTTACAGGCTGAATTTAATCCGTTATACCTGGATTTATTGATGTGCTTCTCGCGTATTTCGTGCATTTTCAGCCGGATTTTATAGAGTTGTAAAGTTGGCGTACATCTTGCTTAATCCGCCTAACTCTTGAACTTTTAAATTTTTTATTGGGCTTTATGAAGATGCCATTGCGCCATTTTAAAACAGGGAAACGACTGCTAATGGATCAGCCTAATTCGATTGACTATCGTGTTTTGGTGGACAATATGACCACCGCTATTTTGCTGGTAGACCGCGATCTAAATATCTTTTATCTCAACTCGGCCTGCGAAGCCTTATTTGATATCAGTTTATTACGCGCATACGGCACGCCAGTCATGAATATCCTGCATGTACCCACCGATGAGTTTAATACTGAAGAAGCACTGCTCAATACCTTGAGAACAGCTCAACCTTATACACGCCGTGAAGCCACGCTAAATGTCAACTTTAAAGACATTCATGTGGACTATATGGTGTCACTCTTAAATGCTGGCAAGGACTATCACCCACTTCTGCTGATTGAACTAAATCAGCGTGACCGTATGCTGAAAATCTCCCGTGAAGAAAACTTTAGTCAGCAGCATCAGGTTGCCCGCCTGCTCATTCGTGGAGTCGCCCATGAAATCAAAAATCCGCTAGGAGGAATTCGTGGTGCGACCCAGCTCTTGGCACGCAGCCTGAATGATCCGCAATATAAAGAATTTACTGACATTATTATCAGTGAGGTGGATCGACTTAGAAATCTGGCCGATACCATGCTCGGTTCACGCCAGTTGCCGAGTTATCAAATGGTGAATGTACATGAACCACTTGAACGTGTCCGTGCGCTGATCGTAAACCAGACCAAGAAAAAAATTAAGATCATTCGTGATTATGACCTTTCTTTGCCTGAAGTTCTGGCAGACCGTGATCAATTGATTCAGGTCATGCTGAATATCTGTGCCAACGCCATTCAAGCTATAACGGAAAATAAAGATTTTTTCATCGAGCATCAGCCTGAGCTGATTTTAAGAACCCGGATTCAGCGCCTGATCACGATTAACGGTACGCTGCACCGTTCAGTGATCCGTATTGATATTGAAGATAATGGCCCTGGTGTTCCGGAAGATATTCTGGAATCGATCTTTTATCCGCTTGTTACCAGCCGTGCCAAAGGCACCGGACTTGGCCTCAGTATTGCTCAAAATATTATCCATCAGCACAACGGCATCATTGCCTGTCATTCCGCACCCGGAAAAACCATATTTAGCTTATATTTACCTTGGGAGTCAGACCATGCCACACAATAAAATATGGATCATTGATGATGATCGGACCATGCGCTGGGTGCTGGAAAAAACCTTCAAGGAAGAAGGCTTTGATGTCACCAGCTTTGAAGAGGCACAATCGGCTCTCGGCCAGTTAAATAGTAATGCGCCCGACGTAATTTTAACCGATATCCGCATGCCCGGTATTGATGGCCTGACTTTTTTAAGCAAAGTCAAACATAAGTATCCTGACCTGCCTGTCATTATTATGACGGCGCACTCGGATCTGGAATCGGCAGTATCCAGTTATCAGACTGGCGCTTTTGAATATCTGCCAAAACCGTTTGATATTGATGAAGCACTGGCTTTGGTCAATCGTGCAATTTTACATCTAAGTAAATTACAGCAGCAGGAATCTGCCAGAACAGCACCAGCTATTCAATCTACAGAAATTATTGGCGAATCACCGGCGATGCAGGAAGTCTTCCGTGCCATTGGCCGTTTATCCCAGTCGCATATTACGGTATTAATTAATGGTGAATCCGGTACCGGTAAAGAACTGGTCGCTCATGCCCTGCATCGTCATTCGCCGCGCAGTAACAAACCCTTCATTGCCCTGAATATGGCCGCGATTCCCAAAGACTTGATCGAAACCGAATTGTTTGGTCATGAAAAGGGAGCTTTTACCGGGGCAAATACACAACGTCAAGGCCGTTTTGAACAGGCCAATGGGGGTACCTTATTTTTAGATGAAATTGGCGATATGCCTTTTGAGACCCAGACCCGTCTACTGCGTGTTCTGGCCGATGGCGAGTTTTACCGTGTCGGTGGTCATATTCCGGTTAAAGTCGATGTCCGTATTGTCGCAGCCACCCATCAGGATCTGGAAAAACTGGTACAGGATGGACGTTTCCGCGAAGACTTATATCATCGCCTGAATGTCATTCGAATTCATATTCCGAAACTGGCTCATCGCAGTGAAGATATTCCAATGCTGGCACAGCACTTTTTGGCACTTGCTGGCAAAGAGTTAGGCGTTAACCCTAAAATCTTGCGCCCAGAGACCCAAGAATATATGCAAAAGCTACCCTGGCAAGGGAACGTGCGTCAACTGGAAAACACCTGTCGCTGGCTCACCGTCATGATTACCGGTCGTGAGATCTATCCTCAAGACCTGCCACCAGAGTTAAAACAGATTCCTATCCAGCAGCAGGATGCAAGCGCTCTAATTCCGAATCCAAATCAGATTGCAGCCCCTCAATGGGATGAATTACTTGGCCAGTGGGCTATTCAAAAACTCAAAAATGGCGAAATGAAATTACTGGATGTTGCCACCCCGATGTTTGAACGCACTCTGATTAATGCAGCCCTACAACAAACCCGTGGCCGTAAACGCCATGCCGCAGAACTGCTAGGCTGGGGACGCAACACTCTCACCCGCAAACTCAAAGAACTTGGAATGGACAGTGCCGATGACGATGTTGAAGAAGAAGCTGAAACCTAGTTATTCAGGTGTGTATTTCATCAATGGATTGCGCCGCAAGTTAAAACTGGACAGATGAGGCATAAAAGAAAGGAAATAGCGAGATTCTTGTCAAGTTTCATAACGAAATCCAAGAGAGTGTTAGCTCTATAAGCAAGAACAAAGCATCGCTGTGTTCACTGTGCAAGAAGACGAATATGTTTTTTGTTATCTCGTTATGAGTCATTCATTTAGAGTGACTAAACTTCTTGTCTCCTGCGTTATATGAACTAAAAAAATCTTGCGAGATAGATCTTTAGTGTCGCAAACACAGACGAAATATCAATAGACCCTAAACTCAGTCCTAAAAAAGCGCCAACTAATTGGGCGTTTTTTATTAATCTGATTTTTAAAGAATCAGGGAGCAATACCGATATAGCGGGAATATCCCTGTATCCCCAGATCTGATTTTAAAATCAGATAGTCTGGATAACGACTTACACTAATCTCGGCAAACATATTGACCAGATCATCATTGGCGTGCAGATCATCCACCGAACGCAGCATGGTCTGTTCAAATTCATCGGTAATATATTCAAAACCAATATCCATGGCGATAAATAAGGTATGTTCGCAAGGCTGGATATACTGCTCTTCTTGCCAGTTAATAATGTTCTGCTGACAATGTGGACAGGCAATATTATCAGTCGCTGCAATATCCAGCTGAATTAATTGATAGCTCATCTTTCATATTCAAATCTTATCTGAGCCTATCTTAGCAAAAAATAGTAGCCGAATAACAACCCGATACCACTTCCATCACAGCAACCCTAGTTTAATGACGATCAGTAAATGGCACTCAAACTTCAAATATAAAAAATGCCAGTCAGTGCTTCAATGACTGGCATGAGATGATTAGCCTTCTTTTTTCAGAAAAACCGTCTTAAATCAGGATTTATCTTCTATCTTATAGCGAGATAGCGCGGTTACAGCCACAGCAGAAATCACGACTGCTGGCAAACTTGCCCACAAAATACCGGTTGCACCCAAACCTAAAGCTAAGATCTTACCAGACAGCAATGGCCCAGTCATCGCACCCAAACGTCCAAGCGAGATTGCGGTACCCACCCCTGTGACCTTACCTGAACCAGTATAGAATATCGGGGAAATACCATACAGAATTGATTGTCCACCGGTTGAGAAAATCCCACCCATCAGTCCTGCCAAGATCAGCAATGGAATCACCTGACTGCTAAAGAGCAGGATCAATGCAATCGCCAGACCAACATAAATAATCATCGCGACTTGCCACAGCTTTAAACGATCTAGCAAAGAACCCAGACCCAAGGTACCAATCACCGCTCCCACCTGAAAGATCAGCATGATACTAAAAGCCTCCTGCTTGGATAAACCTTGTTCCATCAGCAAGTTCGGTAACCAGCTAATCAGAATATAGTTAATCATCAAGGTAAAGAAAAAGCCAAACCATAGCGGTACGGTACGTTTATAGCGCTGTTCTTTAAAAAGTACATCTGCCATGGCTGGCACAGCAACATCCTGCTGCCCGGCTTGCTTGAACTGAACCGTATGCGGTTTATCCTTCAGAATAAAAGCCATAAATGGAAGCAGGAGCAAAGGTGTCAAGCCGCCAATCAGGAACAGGGTTTGCCAGCTGATGTCCTGAAAGCAGATAGCCAGACCCGCTACAAAAATCGCTCCTACAGGCAAGCCGCAGTACATCAGACTATTTAACTTGCCACGGTTGGCTTCTGTCGCTTCATCTCCCACTACAGAAATCATGGTGGGCATCGCCGCACCTAAACCCAGTCCGGTTAGGAACCGTGCTACATATAAAATTTCAACACTCGGCGCAATCGCGGTAAGTGCAAAGAATATTCCAAAAATTGCCACAGATAACATCAAGACACGTTTTTGTCCCCGATAGTCGGCAATACGGCCACCAAAAAAAGCCCCGAAGAGCATGCCGAAAACACCCAGACTGAACACATAACCCATCTGCACCTGACCCAATACAAATGTTTCTGCAATTCCTTTCGCAGCAATTCCAGGTGCCTGCAAGTCAAAGCCTTCAAAAAATGCGACCCAAAAACACAAAAAAATCACCAGGAGTTTTTGTGTTTTCTCCTTTGGCGCCAACATCATGATTGATCTCCTTCAATAAAAGGCTCTGTCTATATTCAGCCTACTATTGAATTGTTCAGCGAATCGAGCTAAATAAACACCACTACAATAGTAGGATTTATGCTCGAGCCCTGAGCTTATTTAAGAAGAATAAGATCTAAAATCAATAACAACAGGAGAAACACCAAATAAGAAAAAATATTAAATTTATATTTATCAATATCTTACAAAATTAGTAACTTATAACTATAGAATCATCACTTTAAATGATCATCTTCCCGATTCAATAAAAAAGCCCGCATTTAGCGGGCCTTTTTAATTCAAACTATTAAGCAGACTTCTTGGTTTGGGCATTCTTACGAATCGTAATCATCACCAACTGCACTGCTGCAGGTGTCACTCCCGGAATACGGCTTGCCTGACCTAACGTTTCAGGACCCACATCCTTCAGTTTCAGAGTAATTTCACGGGAAAGGCCCGAGACGGCGTCATAATCAAAGTCTGCAGGAATTCTGGTTTCCTCAAGACGCTTCATTTGTGCCACATCTTGATGCTGACGGTTGATATAACCTGCGTATTTCACCGCAATCTCAATCTGATCACCAACCTGCTGTGACACTTCAGAGCCAGTAAGTTCTGCGATTTGTGCAAAAGTAATATTCGGACGTTTCAGCAGATCAATCGCAGAACATTCTTTGGAAAGATCTGCACCTGTCATCTCTACGAATTTTTTACCCATCGGGTTATTCGGGGCTGCCCATAGATCTTGCAAACGCCCTGTTTCACTCTCGACAGCTTCCATTTTTTCACAATATGCTGCCCAGCGTTCATCATCTACCAGACCAAGTTCACGGCCAATTGGCGTTAAGCGCTGATCCGCATTGTCTTCGCGCAGCATCAAACGGTACTCTGCACGTGAAGTGAACATACGATACGGTTCTTTGGTTCCCAAAGTAATCAGGTCATCCACCAGGACTCCCATATACGCTTCATCACGTTTCGGGGTCCACTGCTCCTGGTCCCAGGCACGACGTGCAGCGTTCAAGCCTGCAAGCAGACCTTGCGCCCCCGCTTCTTCATAACCGGTAGTACCGTTAATTTGACCAGCAAAATACAGGTTATTGATCGCTTTGGTCTCAAGCGTAAACTTCAAGGCTTGTGGATTGAAATAATCATATTCAATTGCATAACCTGGACGAAGAATATGCGCATTCTCCATACCACGGATTGAACGCACCAACTCAAACTGAACATCAAATGGCAATGACGTTGAAATACCATTTGGATAAAGCTCGTGTGTATCCAGTCCTTCTGGTTCCAGAAACACCTGATGCGAATCTTTGTCCGCAAAGCGGTGAATCTTATCTTCAATAGAAGGACAGTAACGTGGACCAACTCCCTCGATCACACCGGTATACATTGGAGAGCGGTCTAAACCACCACGGATAATCTCATGGGTTCTTTCATTTGTATGCGTAATCCAGCAATTTACCTGTTCAGGATGCATTGAAGCATCTCCCATGAACGACATGGTCGGTGACGGAAAATCGCCCGGCTGTGCTGTCATGACTGAGAAGTCAACTGAGCGCGCATCAATACGTGGTGGTGTTCCGGTCTTTAAGCGCCCTACAGGGAGTTGCAGCTCACGTAAACGATGTGCCAGGGAAATAGAAGGTGGATCACCCGCACGGCCACCACTCGACTTTTCCAGACCGACATGGATGATGCCACCCAGGAATGTACCCGCAGTCAGCACCACAGTTTTGGCATCAAAGCGAATGCCCATTTGGGTCACGACGCCTTTGACAGTATCGCCTTCAACAATCAGGTCATCTGCAGCTTGCTGGAAAATATCCAGATTCGCCTGGTTTTCCAAAGTCTCACGAATTGCAGCCTTGTAGCGTACACGATCCGCTTGCGCACGTGTGGCACGTACTGCTGCACCTTTACGTGAGTTTAAAATACGAAATTGAATACCACCTTTATCAGCAGCCAGCGCCATTGCTCCGCCCAAGGCATCAACTTCACGCACCAGATGCGACTTACCAATACCACCAATTGCCGGATTACAGCTCATCTGCCCTAAAGTCTCAATATTATGAGTCAAGAGTAAAGTCTGTCGCCCCATACGCGCCGCAGCCAGGGCCGCTTCCGTACCTGCGTGACCGCCACCGATAACAATGACATCGTAAACTTTAGGATAATGCATAGTGGTATATTGAGAGATAAAAAAGGATAGCTGAGTATTATAGCAAAATTCAGCCTAAATTTGACAGAACCCCTGTAATTTATCTCCACACCATACTTTTTCAGTCCTGCTGAATATTGCAATGTAATCTTAACTTGCAGACTTTATATATAAATTAAACATTTAAGCTTAAAAAATTACTTGATTAACATTGCTTAATTTTGAGTATTTTTTAAGCTATTTATGTTGACATTACAACCAAAGGTATAAAAGATGAATAAGAATTTGTTTCTATCCGCTGCCCTCTGTAGTCTATGTCTCGCCCCGTTTGTGGCTTCAGCAAATGATAAGG
Source organism: Acinetobacter sp. RF15B (assembly GCF_007558235.1). Taxonomy (NCBI): domain Bacteria; kingdom Pseudomonadati; phylum Pseudomonadota; class Gammaproteobacteria; order Moraxellales; family Moraxellaceae; genus Acinetobacter; species Acinetobacter sp. RF15B. Next base: position 20,577 of record NZ_VLSR01000020.1, read on the forward strand.
TCGAGAAAGTTTATAATGCACAAAAATACCAACAGGTTTGTAAAGGCAAATCACAAGGTGCACCAGTCAGCTTTGCTTACCGCGGTATTATCTGGAATGGTACCTGTGAGCCACAATTTTTCCCATCTTCAGGCACCAGTTCTTTAAGAGGCGATGAACCGGAACTATATAATGCTTGTAGTACAGGCAATGTGACCTCAGTCACCATTAACGGTACTGAAATGCGTGGCAAATGTGCCTTAGGTTTTACCGTTCCTCATCCTCAGAACAATATGATGCAACAAAATCAAACGATGCCTGCAACCACTCAGAGAGGGATGTAAGCTGCCAGAGTAACAGCTTAATTTCAATTCAACTCAAACGGGCAAACTGACTAGGTTTTGTCCGTTTTTTATTTTTTTGTTGCTTATTTGTATAGCTAAGATAAACTTCAAAACACTTAAAAATGAATAATAAGAAGGAAACTTCATGGACTCGGGGTTTTTTAGTTTATTTTTGCCAATCACTCTGGCAATTATGATGATGGGGCTGGGACTGGAACTGACCTTCAAAGACTTTCTCAAGGTACTTCGCTATCCAAAAGTAATTTTTATTGCCTTGTTTTCTCAACTGGTGATTTTAACCAGCCTGGCATTTCTGATTTGTCTGGTTTTAAACTTGCCTCCTCTGCTGGCAGTCGGGTTCATGCTCCTGTCAGCGTCCCCTGGCGGCCCTACAGCGAATTTGTTCAGTTATTTATATAAGGGGGATGTTGCACTTAATATCACTTTAACTGCTTTCAATACTGTTATTTCCCTCTTTACCTTACCCTTTATTATTAATCTGTCATTGCATTATTTTCTTGCTGATCAAAGCAGCGTCAGCTTACCACCTGAAAAAATTATACAGGTTTTTCTGATTACAATTATTCCGGTCATGATCGGTATGCTGGTACGGGCCAAGCTCCCTCAACTGTCGATCAGTGCGCACTACACGATGCGCCTGCTCTCTGTGAGTTTTTTATGCATTTTATTTACCTTTGCCATTTTCAGAGAACGTTTCAATCTGGTTGAATACTTTGCCAGCGTCGGTACCGCGACAGTATTACTCTGTTTTTCCAGCCTGTTTATCGGTTATTGTCTTCCTTTAATGATGAAGATTCCGGAAAGAATGGTGCGGGCCTGCACCTTTGAAATCGGCATTCATAACACGGCCATTGCCTTGACCATTGCTATTTCGGTTTTAGACAATGTCACGATTGCTATCCCGGCCGGAATTTATAGTATTGTAATGTATGTTTTTGCCACGATTTTTGGCTGGATGATCAGCCGTCAAAAAGTAAATTATAGACCTAACCGTCACTTACCCAATTTGTAATTTTCTTGGCATGACCAGATTTAAGCTGTATGCTTTTTCTAAAGTAAATCAAAACGATTAGAATAATTTTACCAAGGAGTATGCAGATGGATTCTGGCATTATTACTATATTTTTACCCCTCGCTCTGGCGATTATTATGGTGGGTTTAGGGCTGGAGCTGACGCCCAAAGATTTTGCACGCGTGACCCAGCATCCCAAAGCCGTGCTGGTCGCCCTGTTCTGTCAGCTCGTACTGCTGGTTGGTATTGCCTTTGTACTGTGCAAGCTGCTGGCGCTTCCACCTCTACTTGCTGTTGGCTTAATGCTCTTGGCTGCTTCTCCAGGTGGGAGTACCGCCAACCTGTTTAGCTATCTGTTTAAGGGAGACCTGGCCCTAAATATTACTTTGACCGCCATTAACTCAGTGATTGCGGCGCTGACCTTGCCATTGATTGTTAACTTTTCAATTATGCACTTCATGCAGGACAGCCAGCAAATCAGCTTACAGTTTGCAAAAATCCTGCAGGTCTTTGGCATTATTCTGCTTCCCGTGGGAATTGGTATGCTGATTCGCCGCTACTCTCCAAAACTGACCGAGAAACTGAATAAACCCCTGCGTATCTTTGCAGTCATTTTCCTGATCCTGATTATCGCAGGTGCCATTTATAGTGAACGTAGCAATATTGCTGAATACTTGGCTCAAGTAGGTCTGGCCGCTGTACTGTTCTGCATTTTCAGCCTGAGCATTGGTTATTTTGTTCCGCGTCTGATGAATATCAATACAGCTCAGGCTCGGGCCAGTGCATTTGAGATTGGCATTCATAATAGTACTTTAGCCATGACCATTGCGTTGACAGTCATGTCCAGTACAGCAGTCGCCATGCCAGCTGCCGTGTACTCGATCTTTATGTATATTTTTGCTGCCATCTTTGGTTTCTTGCTTAATCGCTTTGCACCGATTAGCCCTCGACCGGCCTTGTCTAGCGCACAATAGCACTCCACGTTTTAAAAATGCATCCTTTAAACCCGGCTTAAGCTGTCAAGTTTTTGGGATGCAGTGCTAGCTATGGCGCTCTTTTATTTAGTGATAGCCTCACAAGATAGCAGCGCTCATTCCCAAGTTCCGTTACAATAGCTTTTTAAAACATGTAGAAAAGGTTAATTTCTGTGAAGTGGTTACAAATTCATATTACGGTTGATCAGGCTCAAGTTGATTTTACTGAAACCTTACTCAGCTCTTTGGGTGCAGTCAGTGTGACACTGGATGATGCCGAAAACCAAGATTTACTGGAACCACTTCCAGGTGAAACCCCACTTTGGAATAAAGTCATTGTAACTGGCATCTATGCACAGGAAGATGATGAAGAAATTGATGTCAGCGCTCTTGAAACATTTATTCGCCTGCAAATCCCGGATGCTCCAATGCGGCATGAGTTTTTAGAAGACCAGGCTTGGGAAAGAACCTGGATGGATGCCTATGCGCCGATTCAGATTGCAGAAAAATTCTGGATTGTACCAGAATGGATGCAAGCCCCCGAAGCCGATGCTGTCAATATCAAACTTGACCCAGGTCTGGCCTTTGGTACCGGAAACCATGCCTCGACGTTCCTTTGCTTGCAATGGCTCGGAAAAACTGATGTTAAAGAAAAGATCGTCATTGACTATGGTTGCGGTTCAGGAATTTTGGCTGTCGCCGCCCTATTACTAGGTGCGAAAAAAGCATATGCCACTGATATCGATCCACAAGCTGTTCTGGCAACCCAACAAAATGCAGAACTGAATGGCGTACTCGATAAACTCTATGTAGGCCTGCCGGAAGAGTTCAATACAGAGCTGGGCGAGCAGAAAGCAGATGTGTTTGTAGCCAACATTCTGGCGGGGCCACTAATGATGCTTGAGCCTGAGTTTGCAAATTTAGTCAAACCTGAGGCAGAGTTCGCACTTGCAGGTGTAATTGAAGAGCAAGTGACTGAAGTTACTAGCATTTACTCAAAACATTTTGATATATTAGAAGTCGAAAAACGTGATGAAAACTGGTGCCGAATTTCGGGGAAACGCCATAAAAATTAAAGAGTATATAAAGTCTATATGAGTGACAAGCAAACCCATTGCCCTACATGTTCTACAACTTATAAGGTTAGCGTTGCACAATTAACCATAGCGCAAGGTATGGTTTGCTGTCCCAAATGCACCACGACTTTTAATGCTTTATCACATCTGGTGACTGAGAACCAGAACTCGGTCACTGCTTCTGACTCTGCTTTTGATACTATCGATCATAACAGTCGTTATCCTACTCAAACCGACACATCTGGGCAGCATAACAACCAGGTTCAGCGGCCTCGGCACAGTTTTCTGAATATTTTTGATGAGAAAGTCGAAAACTCGAATATCGACTTACATACTTACCTAAACAACCTGAACTATTTTAGCACCACCCCGATCAGCGTCTTACCCAGCATGAACTGGGATGAGTCGGACAAGGAACAGGAAAAAAGCTTACTTTATTATGCCGGGTGGAGTCTGTTAAACCTGTCCTTACTTGGACTGCTGTTATTCCAGTTTTTCTGGTTTAATCCGAAATATCTGCAAAATAGCCATGTCATGAGTATGGCATTCACCCAGATCTGCGAAACGTTTAACTGTTCGCATATTAATGAGCATTACAACCTAATTCATATTAATAAAGTCAAGATCAGATCTGTGGCTAAAAACGAGACACAATTTAATGGTGAACTGGTCAATCTCCATGACCGCAGTCTCAGCCTGCCTATTTTAAGAGTAAACCTGAAAAAACATGGCAAGCAGACCGTGACCTACAACCTGACTTCACAGGAGTATCTGATTGAAAGTCTGGTAAAGGTAGAGCGAATTCCTCAGAACAGTCCCTTCAAGTTTAAATTTAGCCTTCCGGTAGACCGCAAAGACTTCGATAATTATAGTTTAGAAATAATTCGGCCTTAATATGGGTAAAAACTATTAAAAAATCGAAAAAAGTTTAAAAAAATGCAGTTTTCTTGCTCACTTTTTCCTAGAAAATGGTATTATACGCGCCACAAAAGCTATGTGCTGCAAACTCCTCGCTACTTTTCCACAACAAATACAGTCTTAACTAATGCGCTATAAAATTTATTGCGTATTGAGCAGATTTTTTGTTTGGATTTTGGTCAGTAACAAAACTTTAATTATTGTTACGCTTATTTTTCGACCAAACCGCAGAGATATGTCAAGCTACAAGCTCAATGTAATGACCAAGTTTTAGAACTCTAGTTTTAGGATCTAAAATTGGAGTTCATTTAAATTTCTAGACCACTTTTATATATCACTTTACCCAAGTGATATTTATTTTTCGGATTAATTCGCATGAATAGCAAGTCTCCTATTTTTACTGCACAATCTGATGTCGCTCTACGTATTCATGTAGATCGCGCAGTTCGCCATTACTTTGCACAACTGCAGGGCGAGCAACCTTCTCAGGTGTATGACATGGTGCTAGCAGAAATGGAGAAGCCTCTTTTATCTGTAGTTCTAGAGTACACACGTGGCAACCAGACACGTGCTGCTGAGATTCTCGGACTTAACCGCGGTACTTTACGTAAAAAGTTAAAAGCTCACGGTTTAATGAGTGAATAAATGATAAAATGCTTGCGGCTTCCGCAGGCATTTTTTTCGACCTGTATTTAGCTAATTTGTTTTAATTCTTGAAAACTGTGACGAAGATCATGACTATTAAACGCGCTTTAATCTCTGTTTCCGACAAGACTGGTATTGTTGAGTTTGCCCAAAACCTTGCTGCTCTTGGGGTAGAAATTTTATCTACTGGTGGTACATACAAATTATTGAAAGACAATAATATTGCCGTAGTTGAAGTTTCAGAGCACACTGGTTTCCCAGAGATGATGGACGGCCGTGTAAAAACTTTGCATCCAAAAATTCATGGCGGTATCTTGGCACGTCGCGGACTGGATGAAGCTGTAATGGCAGAACACAACATCGATGCCATCGACCTTGTTGTTGTGAACTTATATCCATTTGCAGCCACTGTAGCAAAACCAAACTGTTCACTTGCAGATGCGATTGAAAACATCGACATCGGTGGCCCAACTATGGTTCGTGCTGCTGCAAAAAACCATGCTTCTGTCGGTATTGTAGTAAACGCTTCTGACTACTCAACTGTTATTGCTGAGTTAAAAGCAGAAGGTGCTTTGTCTTATGCTACTCGTTTTGACCTAGCGGTTAAAGCGTTTGAACATACAGCGCAATACGATGGCATGATCGCATCTTATCTGGGCGCTCGCGTAGGTAAGGAAGAAGGTCAGGCAGACAAATTTGCACGTACTTTCAATACGCAATTAAATAAAGTTCAAGACCTTCGTTATGGTGAAAACCCGCATCAATCTGCTGCCTTCTATGTAGAAGACACAGCGACTGAAGCGTCTGTTTCAACAGCTAAACAGTTACAAGGTAAAGAGCTTTCTTATAACAATATCGCAGATACAGATGCAGCACTTGAATGTGTGAAATCATTCGCTAAACCTGCATGTGTGATTGTAAAACATGCCAACCCATGTGGCGTTGCGGTATCTTTAGATGGCATCCAGGCGGCTTATGACCTGGCTTATGCAACTGACCCTGAATCTGCATTCGGTGGCATCATTGCATTCAACCGTGAACTAGATGTCGCAACTGCACAAGCAATTGTGGATCGTCAATTCGTTGAAGTGATCATTGCACCTAGCGTTGCTGAAGGCGTTCTTGAAGTAACAGGCGCGAAGAAAAACGTACGCGTTCTGGTATGTGGCGAACTTCCAGCAATCGATGCGCGTCAATCTCAACTCGACTACAAGCGTGTCAACGGTGGTTTACTGGTTCAAGACCAGGACTTGGGCATGATCACTAAAGATGACCTTAAAGTTGTGACTAAACGTGCGCCAACTGAACAGGAAATTGATGACATGATCTTCGCCTGGAAAGTTGCGAAATATGTAAAATCAAATGCGATTGTGTATGCGAAAAATCGTCAAACGATTGGTGTAGGTGCAGGTCAAATGAGCCGTGTCAACTCTGCGCGTATTGCTGCAATTAAAGCTGAACATGCAGGTCTCGTAGTTGAAGGTGCAGTAATGGCATCTGACGCATTCTTCCCATTCCGTGATGGTATTGATAACGCTGCAAAAGCTGGCATCAAATGCATTATCCAACCGGGTGGTTCTATGCGTGATGAAGAAACCATTGCAGCAGCTGACGAAGCTGGTATTGCCATGGTCTTCACTGGCATGCGTCACTTCCGCCACTAATTATGTAGTGCCAATGTAATGACAATGTCTTACATGCTGAACAATCTAGATTTTTAATCTTGCATAAAGTCCTCTCCTTTTTAAGTTGAGGGCTTTATGTCATTTTCGATTCATGGAGTATGAACCGATGAATATTTTAGTTTTGGGTAACGGCGGTCGTGAACATGCTTTAGCATGGAAAATCGCACAAGATAAAAAAGTTGCTAAAGTTTTTGTTGCGCCAGGTAATGCCGGGACTGCAACCGAATCAAAATGCGAAAATGTTGCATTAAACATTTTAGACAATGCTGCAATTATCGACTTTGCTAAAAATAATGCGGTTGATCTGATTATCGTAGGTCCAGAAGCACCACTTGTGAATGGTGTCGTAGATGCGTGCCGCGCTGCTGATCTTAAAATCTGGGGTCCAACGCAATTTGCAGCACAGCTTGAAGGCTCTAAAGCATTTGCGAAGCACTTCTTAAAACGCCACAACATTCCAACTGCTTTCTATGACGTATTTACAGAAGTTGACGCTGCCAAAGCCTTTGTTGAAAAAAATGGTGCGCCAATTGTGATCAAGGCAGATGGCTTGGCAGCCGGTAAAGGCGTAATCGTAGCGATGACCAACGAAGAAGCATTTGCTGCAATTGATGACATGCTGGCGGGCAACAAGTTTGGCGATGCCGGTTCTCGTGTAGTTATTGAAGAATTCCTTGCGGGTGAAGAAGCCTCTTTCATTTGTATGATTGATGGTGACAACATCCTGCCAATGGCAACCTCACAAGATCACAAACGCATTTTTGAAGGTGACCAGGGGCCGAACACGGGCGGTATGGGCGCTTACTCTCCTGCACCTGTAGTGACAGCTGACGTTTTCGAAAAAACCATGAAAGAAGTCATGCGCCCAACCGTTGATGGCATGAAAGCGGATGGACATGCGTACACAGGCTTCCTGTATGCGGGTCTGATGATTGACGAGCAAGGCCAACCTAAAGTGATTGAATTCAACTGCCGTTTTGGTGACCCTGAAACCCAGCCAATCATGATGCGCTTAAAATCTTCTTTGGTGGAACTGGTGGAAGCAGGTCTTGCAGGCAAGCTGCCAGCAGAAGCTGACTGGGATGAGCGTAAAACTGTCGGTATCGTACTTGCGTCACGTGGCTATCCGGAAACTTCAAGCAATGGTGATGTGATTTCAGGCCTAGACACTGAAATGGCCGATGCCAAAGTCTTCCATGCAGGTACTAAAGCCAATGAGAAGGGTGAAATTGTGACAGCTGGTGGCCGTGTACTTTGTGTAACTGCACTGGGCAATACCATTGGTGAAGCACAAGCCAAAGCTTTGGAACTGTGTGAAAAAGTCACTTTTGACGGTGTTCAATACCGTAAGGATATTGGCTACCGTGCGATTGCGCGTGAAAATACTTAATATTTTCTATAATCGTTAATTGTAAAAGCCCTATTTTATATAGGGCTTTTTATCGTTCCAGATTTGGATTTTGTGCATTATTTTTTATATTTTTATCACTATAAATTTTATCAGTCTTCCCTCTTCCACCTTTGATCCAAAGCGTTGATGACAAAAACTGGCGTCTAGCAAGTTTAAAAATTTGATCACTCTCGACGTTTACGCATCCAGCATTTCTTAAATATATTTTCACCCCCTGTAGAATTGATTTATGAGCAGCATGCTTCCTACAGCGTCATAAACATAAAATATATTTTGCAGATAAAAACAATAAAAACAGGTGGTTCCAAGCCTCTTATATCCGTTTTTATGATTTAGATTGGATAAAATCTTATAAAGATCATAAATTAAACCATGACTTAGCCTGCCGATTTTCAATAAAAATAATACTTTGTATTTATTGATTTTTTAGTTGAAACCTCTAACCCTTATTCTACTAAATAGATAAGATCGCATTTTCACTTCACTATTCTGAATATAGCTTTATTGTTATGATGGCGACCATTGAAAGGCGGCTCTCTCCAGTTTTAATACAAAAGAAGGTACACGACTGCTTGATGCTCATCGGGTAGATGCTGGAAACTTTAGATGTATGCTTCAGGCAAATACCGTGCATATTCTGATTTACTTTCAAGCAGGATCGCGATAAAACGCTGCTTTAATACGACTTAAAAGTGCTTATACTTTAGGCAACAAAGAATTAGGATATTTTTTATGAAAAAGTTACTGGGTGTCTTATTGAGTGCATCTGTATTCACTTTAACTGCGTGTAGCAAACAGCAAGCTCCTGACAGTGATGCTGCTCAAGCTAAAAACTCCGGTGAACTGCAAACCGTAACGCTGGCATCTACCGGTTCAGATGCCGACATCTGGCGCTACATTGCAACATTGCCGGAAACCAAGCAAGCAGGTCTCAAGCTGGATGTAAAAAATTTTACCGACTATGTTGCCATGAATACTGCGGTTGCCAATAAAGAAATTGACCTAAACGCATTCCAGTCCTATGCCTATATGGTGGCATATAATGATGCTAATACACAAAAAATCGCCCCGCTCGCGACTACTTATTTAGAGCCTATGGGGATTTACTCCAGCAAGGTAAAATCCTTGGATGAGTTTAAAACCGGTGCCACCATTGCCATTCCAAATGATGGTGCAAATGAGTCACGCGCCCTCCTGCTATTACAGTCTGCCGGTCTGGTGAAACTTAAACCTGAATTTGACTATGTCAAAGGCACCACGGCCGATGTGACTGAAAATGCCAAGCAGATTGTCATCAAACCGATTCAAATGGCGACTGCAGTTCGCGTAAAAGACGAAGTAGATGCGATTGTTTTAGGTAATACTCTGGCGATGGAAGGCGGTTTAAACGTCTTAAAAGATGCGATTTACTATGAGCCAATTGATCAAAGCACTAAAATGAATGTGAATGTTTTAGCGGTGGCAGCAGACCGTCAGAACGACCCGGCACTTCAAAAAGTGGGCGCACTGTATCATACTCCTGCTGTGAAAGCCTATGTTGATGAACACTTTGGTGGCACAAAAGTCGCGGTCAACAAACCCGTTACTTATTTGACCGAAGCTCAGTAATATTTTACCCAATATAAAAACAGGCAAGCTTTTCTTGCCTGTTTTTTGCTGGCAATGCAATTTTTGACACTATGATTGAATTTAAAAATATTTCCAAACAGTATGAGCTGAAAGGTCAAACCTTGCATGCCCTGAATCAGATCAATCTGCAGATCCCGACAGGCAGTATTTTTGGCATTATTGGATATAGTGGCGCAGGCAAGAGTACATTAATTCGCCTGATTAACCTGCTAGAACGTCCAAGCTCGGGACAAGTTATTATCAATGGTACAGATTTTACGGCCTTGGATGCGAAAGCATTGCGTCAAGAACGTGCAGGTATCGGGATGATTTTCCAGCATTTCAATTTACTGCAAACCCAAACGGTGGCGGCCAATATTGAAATGCCGATGAAACTTCTGGGCTGGAACAAGGATGAGCGTGAAAAACGTCTGGAAGAATTACTGGATTTTATTGATCTAAAACATAAGCGTAATGCCTATCCCGATGAGCTTTCCGGGGGTCAAAAACAGCGTGTCGGTATTGCACGCGCCCTTGCCAATCATCCTAAAATTTTACTCTGTGATGAAGCGACTTCCGCACTTGATCCACAAACCACAAAATCCGTATTACAACTCCTGAAAAAAATCAATGAAGAGCAAGGCATCACGATTGTGATGGTAACGCATGAAATGGATGTGATTGAATCAATCTGTGATTATGTGGCCGTAATGGAAAAAGGTGATGTGATTGAAACCGGCTCTACCTTGCAGATCTTCAGTCAACCGCAGCATCCGACCACCCGAGGCTTTATCCAGACCGTTTTACAGCAGCATTTGCCTGTGAATATTCTAAACAATCTGGAAAATCAGAATCAGCAGAGTATTTATTGTTTAAAATTTCTCGGCAGTTCAGCGCAGGAAACCGTGATTCAAGCGGTGATCAGACAGTTCAATATTAACCTGAATATTCTGTTTGCCAATATGACCGAAATTAATGGCTCCGTGATTGGACAGATGTTTATTCAACTCTCCGGCGATGGCACTGAAATTAACGCTGCCCTGCAATATCTGGAAGATCAAGGTGTGCAGGTATCACAAGCAGGAATACAAGCATGAGAGATTTGATTGTACAGTGGTTGACGACGCTGACTGCCCCTTTCTGGAAAAGCTCCCTGTCCATGGACCAGTTCGTCACAGCCTTGCAGGAAACCTTTCACATGGTATTTTTCGCCATGCTGTTTGGCTGTATCTGGGGCTTTGTTCAGGCCATTATTTTACTGCTAACCCGTCCGGACGGCATTCTGCCAAATCGCGTGATTTATCACGGTTTAAATCCAATTGTGAATGCGCTTCGCTCCTTGCCGTTTATTATTCTGCTGATTGCAGTCATCCCGCTGACCAAGTGGATTGTGGGAACATCTATTGGTACTTGGGCAGCGATTGTACCACTAACCATTTATGTCGGGCCTTATATTGGCCGCCTGATTGAAACCTCGTTGCTGGAAGTAAATGCAGGCATTATTGAGTCTGCACAGGCGATGGGTGCAACTCCAATGCAGATTATTTTCAAATTTGTCCTGCCCGAAGCCCGTAGCTCCCTGATTCTCAATCTGACCACTGCAACCATTAGCCTGATTGGTGCGACAGCGATGGCCGGGGCCGTTGGTGCTGGTGGTATTGGTGATTTAGCTATTTCGTATGGTTATCAGCGTTTTGACACGTCTGTGGTAATCATGACGGTGATTGTCTTATTGATTCTGGTCCAGATTGTTCAAAGTATCGGTGACTGGCTATCGCGGTTAAGATAAAAATTATAGTTCAGCCCTCTTCGGAGGGTTTTATTTCTCACCTATAACGCTGCAGGACATATTCAGCCCGGTTGACAGTTCATATATGGATCATGGCTCGTTGGCGGGTAATATAATAAGATCTCAGCAAACTAAGAAAAGTTTTTTATGAGTGCACCCAACCGCGTTGCTCATTTTTCAAGACTAAAGAAAAATAAGCCGCTCAATTAAATTAAAAGTTCAGCATTTCCCATCAATTTCAAACTGCAACAATAAATCCCATGTTAAACTATCGAGCGGTTTTTGCAGGGACTCATTTATGCACTTTGTTCATCTTGGTATTCATACAGAATTTTCGATTACTGAATCCATCGTACGTATACCTGATTTAGTCAAAGCTGCTGAGAAAGAGCAAATGCCTGCCCTTGCTCTCACCGACTTGTCCAACCTGCATGCCGCAGTAAAATTTTATGGAAAATGCCTAGGCAAAGGCATTAAACCGATTTTAGGTTCAGAAATTCGCCTGAATGATGCCGAACATCGTATGACCTTACTGGCCATGACCAATAAAGGTTGGCGTAACCTGACTGAGCTGGTCTCCGAAGGCTTTATTCGCGGACAGCAACTGGACATTCCGTGCATACAAAAAGAATGGATTCTGGAGCAGTCCGACGACATGATTGCCCTGCTTGGCATACAGTCCGATGTTGGAAAAATGCTTATTACCTCCAATCCACAAAAAGCTGAACCACTATTAGAAGAATGGATTGAAAAATTTGGGAATCGTGTCTATTTAGCACTTAGCCGTACCAATCGTCCAGATGAAGATAACTTCATTCTTGAGGCGGTTAAGCTGGCCAAAAAGTACAATATTGGGGTCGTGGCACATAATGATGTGCATTTTATGACCCGCAATGACTTTGAAGCACATGAAGCGCGTGTATGTATTGCAGATGGCTATGTTCTGGGCGATAACCGCCGTCCCAAAACTTATTCACCTGAACAGTACTTTAAATCTGCCGAGGAAATGACCGAACTTTTCTCGGATATTCCTGCAGCAATTGAAAACACCTACCATATTGCCAAGCGCTGTAATGTAACCTTGCAACTGGGCAAATACTTTCTGCCGGATTATCCGATCCCTGAAGGTCATACCATTGATACTTACTTTGCACATTTGTCTAAAGAAGGTCTCGAAGAGCGTCTGGACTTCCTTTATCCGCCTGCAGAGCGTGACGAGCACTGGGCAGAAATCCGTAAGCCTTATGATGAGCGGATTGAATATGAAATCAACATCATTAACTCGATGGGTTTCCCTGGCTACTTCCTGATCGTCATGGACTTTATTCAATGGTCCAAGAGCAACGGCGTACCGGTAGGCCCGGGTCGTGGTTCAGGTGCGGGTTCACTGGTGGCCTATAGTTTAAAAATTACCGACCTGGATCCGTTACGCTACGAGCTGCTGTTTGAACGCTTCCTGAATCCGGAACGTGTGTCAATGCCCGATTTTGACGTAGACTTCTGTATTACTGGTCGTGACCGGGTGATTGACTATGTTGCACGCACTTATGGCCGTGACGCGGTGTCCCAGATTGCAACCTTCGGTACCATGGCTGCCAAAGGGGCAATTCGTGACGTCGCACGGGTACTAGGCAAATCTTATGGTCTGGCAGATCGGATCTCTAAACTGATTCCAACCAAACCGTTGGGTCTAACATTGGAAGAGTCGCTGGAAGCCGAACCCCAACTCAAGGATGTGGTGACCAATCCCTCGAATCCTGACTATGATGATGCTTCTGAGATCTGGGAAATGGCTCTCAAACTTGAAGGCATTACCCGAAATACCGGTAAACACGCCGGTGGTGTGGTCATTTCACCGACCAAGATTACCGATTTCTCTGCGGTCATGTGCGATGCTGATGGTACCGGACGCGTGGCACAGTTCGATAAGGACGATGTTGAATCTGCCGGTCTGGTGAAGTTTGACTTCTTAGGCTTGCGTAACCTGACCGTGATTGAAGATGCGGTCAAGAACATCAATAAACGCATTCAGAGTGAAAAACCGCTGGATATTGCCTATATCCCGCTAGATGACAAAGACGCCTACCTCGTATTTGCTAATGCCAACACCACCGCCGTCTTCCAGTTTGAATCTGTCGGCATGAAAAAGATGCTGAAAGAGGCGCGTCCTAGTAAGTTCGAAGAAATTATTGCCTTTGTATCTTTATACCGTCCTGGTCCGATGGATCTGATTCCTGACTTTATTCACCGGATGCATGGTGGCGATTTTGAATATCTGCATCCCCTGTTGGAAGGTGTCTTGGAACCGACCTACGGAATTATGGTGTATCAAGAACAGGTGATGCAGGCTGCGCAGTACTGTGCCGGTTATACCTTGGGCGGTGCGGACTTGCTGCGCCGGGCAATGGGTAAGAAAAAGCCTGAAGAAATGGTCAAACAGCGTAAAATCTTCATTGAAGGCGCTGCAAAAAAAGATATTGATGAAGCCACCGCCAACCATATCTTTGACTATATGGAAAAGTTTGCCGGCTATGGTTTTAACAAATCACATGCGGCTGCTTATGCTTTGGTGGCCTATCAGACTGCCTGGTTAAAAGCCCATTATCCGGCTGAGTTTCTGGCAGCAGTCATGTCCTCGGAAATGCAGAACACCGATAACGTGGTCTTCCTGATTGACGACTGCCGTAAAAACAATCTGGAAGTGTTACCACCTTCGGTCAATATGTCGATTTACCAATTCCATGCCATTGATGAAAAAACTATTGTGTATGGTCTAGGCGCGATTAAAGGCGTGGGCGAAGCGGCAATGCAATCGGTGATCAACTCACGTAACGAGCAAGGCCCTTATAAAGACCTGTTTGATTTCTGTCACCGGATCGACCTGAAGAAAATCAATAAACGAACTCTGGAAGCGTTGATCCGTGCGGGCGCACTGGACTGTCTGGGAATTGAACGTGCAGATTTGATGGTACAACTGCCTCAAGCCGTTCAGGCAGCAGAACAGGCACGTTCAAACCGTGAAACTGGCATTATGGACCTGTTTGGTGAAGTTGAAGAAGTTCAGCGCAAGCCATCTAAACCGGTCAAACCCTGGTCAGATGAAGTCCGTCTTAAAGGTGAAAAAGACACGCTCGGCCTGTATCTGACCGGTCATCCGATTGATGTCTACCGCAATGAACTGAAAGCCTTTGTGCCTGCACAAATTAATGAATTAACCCCCACACGCCGTGGCGTAACCACGGTCTTTGCCGGGCTGGTGGTAGATGTGGCGAACTTCCCGAACCGGATGATGGTTACGCTGGATGATGGTACGTCACGTATTGAAATTTCTACCAACCATGAACGTTTCCAGCGCTTTAAAGAGATTGTCCAGGTCGACAAAGTGGTAGTCATTGAAGGCGAAATTTATGAGCGTGAAGGTTTTGACCGCCCACTGGGCCGCTTGACCAAAGCTTTTAGCTTAAATGAAATCCGTCAGAAACGTGCTAACAGTATTAAAATCACCCTGACTGCTGAACACCAGAGCAAAACACTGGCACGTGATTTACAGCAGATCTTACAGCTTTATACGGATGTAGACATGAGCACGCATATTCCGGTGATTTTATATCTGGATTATGACTATGCCAGTACTGAACTGCATTTGGGCCTCAACTGGAAAGTTGCGCCGCTGGATGAACTGCTCATAAAGCTGCGTGATTACTTTGGTAAATCGGCCATTCATATTGAATATCAAGTTAAGTCCAAAGCGGCCAGAGCCGTCTCTTATGAAGAAGCCAAGCCTGTCGAAGTGCCGCCACCACCTGCCGATATGAGCATCGAGGATGCTATGGACCTGTATCAGGCGGAAAATCAGGCCCAATATTCGTAATTTCATTTAAAAACATTCACAATTGGAAAGTTCATGAGTCAAATTGACAATGCTACCGTTTCAGCACATCTCTCCCATGTGCGTATTGTCATGGTCAATACCACCTTACCTGCCAACATTGGCAGTGCCTTACGCGCCATGAAAACCATGGGCCTGTCCAAGCTGGTTCTGGTGGCACCGAAAACCTATCCGCATCCGGATATTGACGCGCTGGCCGCGGGCGCAACTGACCTGATCGAGCAGATCGAAATTGTAGAAACCCTTGAAGATGCCATTAAAGACTGCCAGATTGTATTCGGTACCAGCGCACGCAGCCGCACCATTCCCTGGCCCTTGCTGGATGTCAGGCCAGCTGCAAGCAAAGCCCTCACTGCGGTTACACAAGAGCAGAATGAGGTTGCGATTATCTTCGGTCGTGAAGATCGGGGGCTGACCAATGAAGAATTGGCGATGGCCAATTATCACTTAACCATTCCTGTGAATAAGGATTATGGTGTTTTGAACGTCGCTCAGGCGATTCAAATTATTTGCTATGAACTTCGTATGGCAGCCATGGAACAGGTTGAACATCCACAAGATCCTAAAGCCACCATGCAAGTGATTGATGGTATTGAAATGCAATGGGACGAGCCGCTGGTGACACATGAGCACATGGAGCAGTTCTATCCGCATTTGGAAAAAATGTTGGCAGAAATTGAATTTATGGATCCAAAAAATCCCAGATTATTGCCTTTACGCTTGCGTCGCCTTTTTGGACGTATACAATTAGATCGTATGGAATATCATTTACTTCGTGGTATTTTTAGTCGTGTTCAGGCTCTAAATAACGGGACTTGGAAAAAATCTTCAAAGACATTACAACAGAATGAGGATCAAAACTAATGCTAAAACAGCTCAAAGAAGATATAAAAGCTGTCTTTGCGCGCGATCCTGCAGCACGCAATACACTCGAAGTCTTAACCACCTACCCTGGTATTCATGCCCTGATCATGCATCGCATGGCACATGAACTGTGGAACAAAGACTGTAAAGGAACGGCGCGTGCCCTGTCTTCATTTAGCCGCTTTGTCACAGGAATTGAAATTCATCCGGGGGCAAAAATTGGCCGCCGCTTTTTTATTGATCATGGCATGGGCGTGGTCATTGGGGAAACTGCAGAAATTGGTGATGATGTCACGCTTTATCATGGGGTAACACTGGGGGGTACGACCTGGAACAAAGGGAAACGTCATCCTACCCTGGAAGATGGTGTGGTGGTGGGGGCCGGAGCAAAAATTCTGGGCCCTTTCACTGTCGGTAAAAATGCCAAGGTCGGTTCTAATGCCGTAGTGACCAAGCCGGTACCAGCCAATACAACGGCAGTCGGTAACCCGGCACGTTTCATTACCAAAGACAAACCAAAAAATGATAGCGAAAGTCGCCGTCGTGACTATGCAGAGAGTATTGGCTTTCTGCCTTATGCAGCCACTGAAGAGCAGTCTGATCCGATTCTGGAAGGAATGCGTGTACTGCTGGATCGAATTCAGCAAAATGAAAAACGCATGAATAACTTATGCAACCGCCTGTCTCTGCTTGATCCATCGTTTAAAAAGCCACTTGATGAATCACCTTTGAGCAAGGAAGAGCTTGCAATTCTGGAAGAAGCACGACGGGAATGTGAAGCACAAAGCAGTCAGTCCAAAGCCTGACCATACGCTTAACTTTGTAACATGCAATGACTTGCATGATTCTAACAGTTTTCATAGACTGGCGATCATGTGATTTTTAAACCAGCTATTTTAAAAAATAACACAAATGGACGGATATTATGACTCTTAAGCCCTTGGCGCTTGCTTGCTTAACCCTGACTTTAACTGCATGTTCAACCATGTCACAGAAACCAGCACAGAAAGCGACAGATGCAATTGTATTTGTAGAACCAGCACTTACACCACCATTTTATGCTTTAAATCCTTTCAACTATAACGAACCACCTCCGTTTGAAGTCCATCTGCAAAAAGCTGCAGCCCAACCTGTGACCAAAATGGTTGTGAGCGACCCGAATGATCCCTCTAAAAAGATCACGCTAGATGTCAATAAGCTGATCATTCCATTAGTCGACAGCAAGGCCTCTTCCCTGCATTATGCCACTCTTGCACAGGACAATGAGATCGACATTACAGAGGTGGATGATTTTCTGCAAATGGTCGAAGGCAAGGCTCGCCATTATCCGCCTCGCTTTACGGACCGTCAGGAACGTCGTGGTTTTGAAGCAAAATTACGTGAAGTTTCCCAGCATCTGGATACGCTCGCCGCACGTGAAAATGCCTCTTTCGATGTATTGATGCGTGCCTTTAAAGCCAGTGTGATGGCGCGTAACCTGGATCTGGGTTCTGTCTATACCACGAAATCCCTGACCTATGCACAGCGCATTCTTCGCCTGAATCAGGATGATCCTGAAGTGAATTTCTGGTTTGGCTTTGGCTTGTCTGAAGGGGGTGGTCACCGTGAAGCAATTCCATATCTGGACAAGGCCATGAAGGCTGGTGTGCAGGAAGCCTATCTGTCGGCAGCAAATAATTATATTGCCCTGGAGCAGAAGAAAAACGCGATCCAAACGTTGAAAAATTACAAAATCAAATATCCGCAAGAAGCTGAAGTTGCAGACCGCCTGATCATGGAGGTGGAGAAAAACGGCCGCTGGAACGTTTGGCAAGTGATGCAAACTGCAACGCCTGCACCAGCTGCCAAGACGCAATGATCGGCTTGTTCTTTTAAACCTCTCATAAAAATAGACTGCTACGGCAGTCTATTTTTATGGAAAAATCAGTAGAATACAGAATATTATGGTTTCAAGAATTTAAATGAGTCTGCAAACGGTATGCATAAAAAAATAACTAAAAAGCTTCTGCTGTGCACCCTGGTCATGAGTAGCCTACTCAGTGGCTGTCAGGTCGTCAGTGTTAAGGAGCAGGCAATTAATGTCTCGATTAGCAATGAGCGCGACAGTATTCTGACCCGAGATAAACTCAGTGAAGCCAGTCTGAATGTTTTGTCCATGACCGGACGAGAGGCACAAATCTGTATGGATCAACCTGACGAATGTGTGGCAGAGCTGAAAAAAATCCCGCAGATTCTGGATGAGCAATTACTTTCTACTTCGAGTGAATTATATCTGGCTAAATCTTTGCAACTTGGCAAATCGGCAGAATGTACCACCAGCGCCCTGGCGAAAACCCGTTCTGAAGAAAAACAGCAACTTTACAAGCAGAACCAGCAACAATGTCAGGAACAGCAATTACTGATGCTGGATAAAAGCATTCGCTACAGCTATGCCTACCTATTTCAGACTGAGCGTGCACCACAGGAACGGATTTTTGATAACCGGCAGGTCCAAATCCGGGATTTTTATAACCTCGCAATCGCACATCTGATTCATATTTATGCCGAGCGGCATGAAAGTAAAGAAGCCGGCCAGCGCCTGCAGGTGGGCAAGAGTGTCTATACCCTTAATCTGGACAATTTCCCACAGCTGAAAAATCAGTCGATTGAAAAGTTGATGTCCACCTATAACATGAACTTTTTCGGCTTACGTTCGATTACCCGCCGTGATGGTTTTGGTTCCGAATTTCTCGCAGTCTTGCCGGAAGAAAAAACCTCGCAAGAAGACAAAAAGTATCTGGCTGATCCGCTAAAACATCAATACCGCAATGGTTTTAACCCGAACATTCATTCGGCACGCTATCTGGCGACAACCATTACTGCTATTCCGCAATTCACCCATTCTGTTGAGCAGATTTTAAATAGCTCTCATTTTAACTTGAATCTTTATGATCCTTATAAATATGAAAAAATTAAGGTCGCAAATAAAGAATATGCTTTAGCTGCAAATTTTTCTGCTCCTTACGGTCTCTGGCTGGCGGAAAACAATCTCGGGCGTATGGCCTATCTGACGCTGATTGATCGTGATGACAATCTGATGATGCCGCATCTGTATATGCTGGAGCCTTATAATCCCAACAAAAAAGTTCTGGTCTTAATTCATGGCTTGGCCAGCAGTCCGGAAGCCTGGATTCGTCTGACTAACGACATTATGGGTGATCCGGTTTTAAGAGAAAACTTTCAGGTCTGGCAGGTGTTTTACTCCACCAATATGCCAATTCTGGAAAGCCGTTACCAGATTTATGCCCTGCTCCAGCAAAGTTTTTCCCGTCTCAACAATCATGCACCCGCCAAGAAGGAAGCGGTGCTGGTCGGACATAGTATGGGCGGTGTTATTTCCCGCTTATTGGTCAGCCAGGCAGATATCAGTCAGTCTGCATTTAACACTGTGAAAAACACTCAGCTGATCAAGTTCCGCAATAATCCTCTATTTAAAGCACGTTTAGAAATGCGGCCTATTCCAAATTTCAGTCGTGCCATTTTCTTGGCGACTCCGCATGAAGGAACCGAATATGCAGACCGTTGGCATACAAAGCTGGCCCGTAAGATTATCCGTATTCCAAGTGCTTTTCTAGGGGCTTTTGCTGATACAGTCCAAGGTGAAGTTGGTTTAAGTGATTTTGTCCATGAAATGGGCCATGAGCTGATTCAGAATGGGCCTAGCGATTTGAGTGAAAATTCAAGATTTATGACTCTGACCAAAGGCATTCAACCTCCTCCGGGTTTTAAATTTCACTCCATCATCGGTAATACAACGGACAGTGAGGATGTGAATCACATGTCTGATGGTATTGTGTCTTATCAAAGTGCCTATCTTGAAGGGGCGGCTTCCAGTAAAACGATCAAGGGCGGCCATTCGATTCAGGAGACTCCGGAAGCAGTGCTTGAGCTACGCCGACTGCTCAGATTACATCTGGTCGATTTAGGTCTGTACCATCCTGATCAATGATCGGTTAAATTAAAAGAGCTGCCTATAGGCGGCTCTTTTTTGGGTTAATATTCACCTACTAGAATGATAAATCTGGTTTGAGCTTCAACCAAACTATAAAATTGATCATGTAGGCTTGGGCAAAACGATGTATGAAAGAGAGGGAGTATAGGGGGATAGCTGATCCCCCTATACTTTTAGCTTTTTAATGGACCACCAAGACTAAATCCATATTTCTCACCTGTTTACCAGGGTTCATTAAAACTTGCTCAATCTGACAATCTTGTTCAGCCTTAATCGCAAGCTCCATTTTCATGGCTTCAATGGTAAATAATGTATCGCCTTTTTTCACAGACTGACCGGACTTTACAGGAACCGTACTGATCATCCCCGACATCGAAGCACCGATATGTTTCGGGTTCGACTGGTCTGCTTGTGGATGAGCGCTGGTTTCTTTCTGATTCGCCTGTCTCACCTGAATCAGACGTAATTGTCCATTCAGCTCCACAAACAGATCAATGATTCCCTCTTTTGCTTCCGACCGTCCCAACAGTTTAATTTCAAGTGTTTTACCACGTTCAATTTCTATCTCAACCGGAGTCTGCTCTTTCAAGCCATAAAAGAAGGCTAAAGAGGGAATGCTTGAAGTCGTCCCATATTTCTGTTTGTGCTGCATAAAGTCGCTAAAGACTTTCGGATACATGAGATAGGATGCCAGTTCCTGTTCGGTGATCACCTGACCAAAGAGATTTTCAAGCCTGTTTTTTTCACTCTCCAGATGAACAGAGGGCATAACAGCACCCGGACGATCACTTAAAGGCGCTGTACCTTTTAAGACCTTGTGCTGTAATGCTTGCGGAAAACCGGATGCCGGTGTCCCCAGCTCCCCTTTAAACAGTGAAACTACGGATTCAGGGAAATTAATCTCAAGCTCCGGATTATGAATGTCTTCAGGCTTGAGATTGTTGGACACCATATACAAAGCCATATCCCCGACCACTTTAGAAGTTGGGGTAACTTTAATAATGTCACCAAACAGCAAGTTGACTTGTGCATAGGCATTCGAGACTTCCGACCAGCGTTCTTCAATGCCCAGCGAACGCGCCTGTTCACGCAGATTGGTATACTGACCACCCGGCATTTCATGATGATAGACATCGGCTGTACCCGCTCGCATATCTGCTTCAAAGGGTGCATAGATATGACGCACGCCTTCCCAGTAAGTGGAAAGTTGTTGCAGGTTGTTTTGATTGAGTCCGGTATCCCGATCAGTGTTTTTTAGTGCGGCAACAAGCGATCCCATGCCGGGCTGTGAAGTCAGGCCGCTCATGGCATCCATAGCGGTATCAACCGCATCTACACCCGCATCAATGGCAGATAGAACACTGGCCGCAGCAATGCCACTGGTGTCATGGGTATGAAAATGAATCGGTAATCCGGTTTCTTCCTTCAATGCCTTGATCAGCTCACGTGCTGCAGCTGGTTTGCATATACCAGCCATATCTTTGATGGCCAGGATGTTAGCCCCTGCCTTTTGCAATTGCTTTGCCATCTCAACATAGTAGTTGAGGTTATATCGGCGGTTGTGGTCAAAAATATCACTGGTATAACAGATTGCGGCTTCACATAGCATACCGGATTCTCTTACCGCATCCATGGCCACCCGCATATTGTCGACTGCATTCAGCGAATCGAATACCCGGAACAGGTCGATACCACCTTGCGCTGCCTGTGCAATAAAGTGGCGAACTACATTATCTGGATAGTTAGTATAGCCCACTGCATTCGATGAACGGAGCAGCATTTGAAATAGAATGTTCGGCACAGCTTCACGTAGTCGAGCCAGACGTTCCCACGGATCTTCTTTTAAAAAACGCATCGACACATCGAAGGTTGCCCCGCCCCAACATTCTAGCGAAAACAGCTCGCTGGCCATCTGCGAATAATACGGTGCAATTACCAGCATGTCTGCCGTACGCATACGGGTTGCAAACAGGGACTGGTGAGCATCACGCATGGTGGTATCGGTGACCAGCACACGCTTTTGATTCAACATCCATTCAGAAAAGCCTTCTGCACCGAGTAATTTAAATTGATCTCGGGTTCCGGTCGGAATTGTCTGACTCAGTTGAAATGCCGGTAACTGTGCGGGCGCTGGAAATGCAGCAGGAAGTGAGCGGCCTTTTAGCTCCGGCTGTCCATTTACCGTCACATCGCCTAAAAACTCCAGTAATTTAGTGGCACGATCCTGTTTCGGTTTGAACTGGAATAAGTCATGTGTGGTATCAATAAACTGGGTGGTACATGTGCCTTGAGTGAATAAAGGATGCATTATGACATTTTCTAAAAATGCCAGATTATTAGACACGCCACGGATACGGAACTCCCGTAATGCGCGTAGCATTCGTGCATTGGCCTCATCACTACTCGCACCACGCACTGTCACTTTGGCCAGTAAAGAATCGTAATAGGGAGTAATCACCGCACCTGTATAAGCGGTTCCGCTATCTACACGCACCCCAAAACCGGTGGCGCTACGAAATGCTGTCAGGCGTCCATAGTCCGGCATAAATCCATTTTTAGGGTCTTCAGTCGTTAGGCGGCATTGTAGCGCATGACCTAATAACCTGATTTGTTGCTGAGATGGAATAAAGCTGTTGCCATCTCCGACTTTAGCGCCTTCAGTCACCTTGATTTGTGCTTTGACGATATCAATACCGGTGATTTCTTCAGTAACCGTATGTTCGACCTGAATACGCGGATTGACTTCAATAAAGTAGAAAGCCTCCGTTTCAGCATCCATTAAAAACTCAACTGTCCCAGCATGGGTATAATCGACAGCACGAGCCAACCTTAAAGCGGCTTCACACAGTTTGTTCCTTTGCTCAGTAGACAGATAAGGTGCAGGCGCCCGCTCAACGACCTTTTGGTTACGTCGCTGTACCGTACAATCACGTTCAAACAGATGGACGATATTACCGTGCATATCTCCTAAAATCTGTACTTCCACATGCCGTGCCTGACGAATCAGTTTCTCTAAATATACCTCATCATTACCAAATGCCGATCTGGCTTCACGCCGTGCAACCAAAATCGCCTCTTCCAGCTCGCTTTCCTGTTCAACCACCCGCATGCCGCGGCCGCCTCCGCCCCAGCTGGCTTTGAGCATCAGCGGATAACCCACCTCGGCAGCAAGCCGTTGACAGTCTTCCAGTCCTTCAGGTAAGGCCTTGGTTGCCGGTATCACAGGAACACCCGCAATAATCGCCACATTGCGCGCCATCACCTTATTACCCAATTGACGCATCACTTGCGGTTTAGGACCAATAAAACGAATTCCGGCTTGGTTACAGGCTTCAGCAAATTCAGGATTTTCAGACAAGAAGCCATATCCAGGATGAATGGCATCGACTCCGGCCTCCAGTGCAATACGGATAATATCTTCAATATCCAGATAAGCTGCGATGGGCTTTTTTCCTGCGCCTACACGATAAGCTTCATCTGATTTAAAGCGATGTAGGGCAAATTTATCTTCTTCTGCATAAATTGCAACGGTACGAATTCCCATCTCTGCTGCCGCACGCATGACACGAATGGCAATTTCACCACGGTTTGCAACCAATATCTTATTAATTTGTTTCATGTTCCTTCACGCATTTGTTAATACCTGAGTGATTCAAATTTTGCTGAAGACAAAAAGGTAAAATTTGAATTTTCAGGTTTTCTCCTACCGATTATTCAAGAGCAGCTAAACGATAAACAAGCCTGCAACTATTGATCTGATACAGCCAATAGGTCGGTTTAGCTTATTTAAAAAAACCAGCTATTGAATATTGAATGGTGTTAACGCTACTTATAGCGGTGGAATGCGAATGTTTCCTTCCATTAACACACGCGCACTTCGGCTCATGATGGCCTTTTCAATCACCCATGTACCATGATGCTGCTTCGCTTGAGCGCCAACGCGTAATGTGCCAGAGGGATGACCAAAACGGACAGCATGGCGTTCACCGCCTCCGGCAGCCAAATTGACTAGAGTACCGGGAATACAAGCAGCTGCTCCAATCGCAACTGCAGCAGTGCCCATCATGGCATGATGCAGTTTACCCATCGACAAAGCACGTACCAGCAAATCAATCTCATCCTCTGACACCTGCTTACCACTTGAAGTCGTATAATTTTTCGGTTCAGAAATAAAAGCAATTTTAGGGACATGCTGGCGGGTGGCGGCTTCCGAAATATCTTTAATCAATCCCATTTTGACAGCGCCATGGGCACGAATTTTTTCAAAACGTGCCAGTGCCGTGGCATTACTATTAATATGATCTTGTAATTCGGTGCCGTGGTAGCCTAAATCTTTGGCATTTAAGAAAATAGTGGGAATGCCGGCATTGATAAAGGTTACTTGAAAACTGCCAATATCCGGAACATCGAGCTGGTCAACCACATTCCCGGTAGGAAACATATCGTCGCCTTCTCCATCAGCCGGGTCTAAAAATTCAATTTGCACCTCAGCTGCCGGAAAAGTTACTCCATCCAGCTTAAAGTCTCCCGTTTCCTGAACCTGGCCATTGCTAACCGGCACATGTGCAATAATCGTCTTTTGAATATTTTTCTGCCAGATTCGAACAGTACAAATCCCATTCTCTGGAATACGGGATGCCTCAACCAGACCATTCGAAATGGCAAAAGACCCCACCGCAGCAGTTAAATTACCGCAGTTTCCACTCCAGTCTACAAAAGGCTGATCTATAGACACCTGGCCAAACAGATAATCGACATCATGCTCTGCTTGAGTGCTTTTAGAAAGAATGACAGTTTTGCTGGTACTCGATGTTGCACCGCCCATACCGTCAATTTGTTTACCATAAGGATCCGGGCTTCCCATTATGCGCAGTAAGAGTTGATCTCTTATTGCGCCTTCAATTTGAGCTTGTTCCGGCAAATCATCCAGCTTAAAAAATACACCTTTACTGGTTCCACCACGCATATAAGTGGCTGGAATTTTTAGTTGTGGCTTATGATCCATTTAAGCATCCTCAAAATTATTTGACCCATGAATAGCTCTAGGCTGTTTGATTCATCAGGCTGCTTTTGCTGCTAAAAAGTCTTGTGCAAAGCGCTGCAATACTCCACCGGCTTCATAGACAGACACCTCTTCCTCAGTATCCAGACGACAGGTCACCGGGACTTCAATAATCTGATTCTTGCCATCCTCAGTGGAACGCTCAATCACTAAAGTCAGGTCAGAACGCGGTGCAATATTCCCCATCACGCTATACAGCTCCGTCCCGTCCAGCTTCAGGGTCTTACGATCCGTGCCCGGTTTAAACTCCAGCGGCAATACTCCCATACCGACCAGATTGGTACGGTGAATACGCTCAAACCCTTCTGCTACAATCACTTCCACCCCGGCAAGACGCACCCCTTTGGCCGCCCAGTCACGGCTTGAACCCTGACCATAGTCCTTGCCGGCAATAATGATCAGCGGCTGTTTGCGGTTCATATAGGTTTCAATCGCTTCCCACATCCGCATCACTTCACCTTCCGGCTCCACCCGTGCTTTTGAACCCTGTTTGATGCTGCCGTCAGAACGCACCACCATTTCATTAAACAGTTTCGGATTGGCAAAGGTTGCACGCTGCGCCGTCAAATGGTCACCGCGGTGCGTTGCGTAAGAGTTGAAGTCTT
>NZ_VLSR01000021.1:0-46305 GCF_007558235.1 Acinetobacter sp. RF15B
GGTCAACCAGTGCAGTTTGACCGAGAATGTCATGACAGACCACGCGGGCGGGATACCAGGGGAAATCGTGATCCTGTTTACGGTAAATCAGTTCTTTTAACGACTGTTCAAGAATCGCGGGATCACAACGGCGCACCAGCTGCTCGGCCAGTACTTTGGAGGTATAGGGAAGTGTGGCATAGGCGCCTGGCTGGATATCTTCCACAGCCTGGCGCACGTCATAATATTCCAGCGGGGTGCCTTGCAGCGGTTTACGATATTTTTTGTTCATAGCTTACCTGCCTCTTGCATCATTTTTTCCTATATCATTGTTGTTACAAATGACCATCGCTTAAGTGGCATAGTACACTGCCGAAAAGCCACCTCCCAAATCACTTATATTTCATATACTTAGTTGCAAAAATCCGCATTTCAGCAACATTTTGTTATATATTTTTTAGAATATCCGCTCTAAATGTTCTTTTTTTAAGCAATTTTAGCATTTCCTTCCTATTCTTTAGTATGAGATCGATTTGCTGAAGTAAAATTAATTGAATTCTATATATTTAAATAAACCTTTTAAGCATCTTAGATTAGCATTTATAAAATCTATATTTTTTATATTTACCCCAGTATTTCTAGCCTTCAAAAAAATGAAAATGGCGAACTGGCGGCTTCGGGCCGTATAGTTATTCTGTGGCAAGATAAAACCACGCTCATACTTCCAGTGAAAAAATTCTGGTGTTCAAAAAATTCAATACGTTTGTGCAGATACCACCAATACATCAACCAAGACCAATTCAAATGGTTGTATCGAATAGAAGATTATACCGAATTGAATAATCCTAACTCCTAGGGATTAGCCAAGCACACATCTCGAGCCGGCGTTCGTGATGTCTTGAGCCTAATCCTCAAAGAATGGTCCAACAAACTATTGCAGCCTGTTCACAATGTCGGACCAGAAACTGAAAAAAATGATTTTGATCAGCTTAAATTTCTTCCTGTCACGACAACTGCCCACGATGGTTTAACTATCGATCAATTACCTTATACTTTCTGTTTTGCATCTTTTAGATCATGAAGCTCGGGGCATGATGGAAATTATGCGGATCTGCGGACACATTTGACTATAACCGCAAACTGCCCTCTCATCCTATGAGCTTGCCTATGACCGCAGATCCTAGGCCCAACCGTGTTTATTAATGAGCAGTTTTACAAGTTTTATTCAGCCTAGAGCAATATGGGCTTTTTGTTTGCCTATCTACCCTGTATGTTGCAAAATATCAGGATTAATGATTTGTGAAACTATACCCAGAGGCTAAACATGGCAACATCTACTGCTTTTATACTCTTCACTCTAAATGGTGTAGATGCGCAAAAATTCCTTCAGGGTCAAGTGACTTTAAATACTGAAGCATTAGCCGAAAACCAGACGCGTTATACTGCCATCTGTAGCTTAAAAGGGCGTATTCAGTTTGGGTTGTGGCTAAAGAAAATCAATTCAGAAAGCTTTGAAATTGTCACCACCCAAGACCAAGCCGAAGAATTTGCCAAACATATTAAAAAATTCGGGGCTTTTTCAAAAATGAAACTGGAAGAAGTCGGCACGGTTTATCCGACTTTACACGGTGAGCATACTGAATTTTCCCCGGCTGAAGCTGATATTGCCCTGTGGAAACAGCAAGCTATTCGAGCCGGACAAGCTTGGATTGAAGCAGATATTGCCGGAGAGTTTCAGCCGCAGGAATTGCGTCTGCATCAGCGTGAAGGGGTGAATTACGACAAAGGATGCTATTTAGGTCAGGAAGTGGTGGCACGCCTGTGGTTTAAAGCCAAACCAAAAGCCTGGTTGCATCTCATTCAAGGTACAGGCCCTGCGCCTGCACAAGCTGAACAGTTAAATCGAGGTGTTCAGGTGGTCAACAGTACCACATGTGAAAATGGCTATATTGCACTGGTGGTTGCCCGCCCTGAAGCTTTGGCTGAACTGGATGTCACGGTTTTAGATTTACCTGAAAGCTTAAGTGGCGATGTGGCGCGTCCGCAGTAAGTGCTTTTATTTTAAAACTCATCCAAAAAGCCAAGCCCCTACGCTTGGCTTTTTAGTTTCTGTTTCTCGTTTAATCTTGTTTTTTAACTGTGTATTCAGGGAATATCTGCAGACTTTAAAGATAAAATCGATGCATAATTGATGCTAAAAATACAGATTAATGCCTAATTTTAAATTATTTACCAGTCAAACAACTGTTTTTTATTTCGTGACAAATTCCTTATTTACAAAGTCCAAAATCCTTTTATGATGGAAGGACAATGATTAAAACCACACCATGGAATCAGGTGTAAAAAACATTAAGGTTATAGGAACCATGAAGAAAAAGTTAGTACTCGCTGCAATTCTTGCAGTTTCTGCACAATTCACGCTGGCCAATACTGCTGCTGTTCCAGTTGATCCACAATTTACTAAAATTGAAGAAATGGTTAAAGCCAATAATTTTAAGGGCGCCTATGAGGCCTTAAACAAGCTGG
The DNA here is from genome assembly GCF_007558235.1 of Acinetobacter sp. RF15B. Taxonomy (NCBI): domain Bacteria; kingdom Pseudomonadati; phylum Pseudomonadota; class Gammaproteobacteria; order Moraxellales; family Moraxellaceae; genus Acinetobacter; species Acinetobacter sp. RF15B. The sequence goes on from NZ_VLSR01000021.1 coordinate 2,506, forward strand.
CAAGTCAGGGAAATGCTCAGGCCATATACAACTTAGGCTATTTAACACAATCTGGCCAAGGGACTGTCAAAGACGAGAAAAAGGCCGTTCAGCTGTATGAACAGGCTGCCAGCAAAGGCTATCCGGTTGCGAACTATGTCCTTGGAAAAAACTATGCTGCTGGCACTTTAGGCTTAAAACAGGATCTGACCAAAGCCAAACAGCATTTAGAAAAAGCATCAGCTGCAAATTTTGATGATGCGACCATTGATCTGGCTGTGCTGCTGTTTGCAGAAGGTAAACCCGCCTCTGACAAAAGTGCCCTGCAAAAATTACAGCCTCTGCTGAATAAAGGTAATTTGCAGGCAATTCATGCCAAGGCACTATATGACATCAGTCTGGGTTTTAAAAATAAAGATGAAAAGCCGGTTCAGCAAGGGCTGAGCAGTATTCAGGATCTGGCTAAAAAAGGCTATATCCCTGCCCTGATGGCAGTGGCCAACATGTTTGCCAATGGCAGCATCGTGCCGCAAAACCTGCCTGAAGCGAAAAAAATCTTTGCGGCACTGGCAAAGGAAAATATTCCACAAGCCAAAGAGTCCTTGGCCACAGTGGATAAAATGATTGCGGAGCAGAAAAAAGCACCGGCGAAAAAAAGCTAATCCCTTTTTCTTCAGTTCTTAAAAAAGCTCCAACAGGAGCTTTTTTGATGCGGACGTTTTCTTGAATATCAGCTTTTAGCTCCACCATAAGGTAATCAGTCCACTGGCGACAATAAAACCTGCAATAGTACTCATCAATAAGGGAGTTAAAGTCCGTTCCTTTAAACCATAAGCCTGCCCCAACATGCCATACAAGGTGGGCATCGGCAGGGCTGCAATTAAAGTCCCAGCATAGATCATTTCCTGACTTAAGCTGGTCAGCTGGCTGAGCCCCAGATACATCAGTAAAGGCATCAGGATATTGCCGGAAAACACTAGATAACAGCTTTCTACATTTACATATTTCAGACTGGTACCCACAATTCCGCCGCCAATCACAAAGAGTGCCAGCGGTGAAGCGGTTTGTCCTATCATGGCAAAAACCTGATCAAGATAAACCGGCACCCGGATCTCGAATACGGCACAGCTGATGCCCAGTATGACTCCGACAAATAAGGGGTTTTTAAAAAGCGGCAAGATGGTACTTTTAAAAATACCACCCAGATTGGATTGCTGCTGACTACCCATTGCCGCCAATACCAGTACCATAGGAAGCAGCAGCATGCTTTCAATAATAACGACCAGAGAAGTATAGGTCAGGGCCTGTGGTCCGACCAGCAAGGTCAGCATAGCCGTCCCGATCAGCCCGGTATTGGACATGGCTGAACCCAGAGACAAAATCGCACTATGTGAAAAACTATTCTGGAAATGACAACGCATTATCCAGAAACCTGTCGCATACAGCACTAAAGTAACCGTGCTATAGACCATAAAGTATTCAAAATACCAGATTTCATGCAGGTCTTTAGAAGACAGAACTTGAAAGAACAGCAAGGGCAAAGCCACTTTAATAACAAAAGCGCCGACTGTATCAACCTGTTCTTTTTTTAAGATTTGACATTTCACACTGAGGTAGCCCAACCCCACCAAGAGAAAGATGGGTACAATGACCGAAAAGATCATATGAAAAAACCTGTTGCAAATGAAGCATGATTATAGGCCCTGGTACGGGGAAACAGGCTTTAAAAAGGCTTAAATAAACCATTTAGCCCATGAGGTGCAGAACGTAAATATTGGGGTGAAATTTTAATTTCCTGTTTCAATTGGGCAGCTGCATGCCAAGGCCAGTGTGGATCATATAAAATGGCCCGGGCAATCGCGATGGCATCGGCCTGATCCTTCTGTAAAATCTCCTCAGCCTGTTCAGCATCAGTAATCAGCCCCACAGTAATCACCGGAATCTGGACTTGGGGCTTAATTGCTGCTGCAAAAGGCACCTGATAACTTGGTTTTATATCGATTTTTTGCGCTATATGCAGGCCTGCGCTGGACACATGAATATAGGCAGCTCCCAGAGCTTCCAAAGCTTTAGATAGTTCAATAGAGGCATTAATATCCCAGCTTGGCTCTTCTTCAATCCAGTCTGTTGCTGAAATACGCACACCCACCGGATAGCCTGCCGGAACGACTGCTTTCATCGCCTGGAACACTTCTAGAGTCAAACGCATACGATTTTCCAATGAACCACCATATTGATCTGTACGCTGATTCGACAGTGGAGACAGAAATTGATGCAATAAATAACCATGCGCAGCATGTAACTCAACCAGATCAAATCCAGCGTCTACGGCACGTTTGGCACTGTGTGCAAAGTCAGAAATGACCTGCTGGATTTCCAGCTCGCTCAGTGCTTTAGGAGGATGCTCATCTGCCTGAAAAGGAATACTACTGGCAGATACGGTTTGCCAGCCATGCGGTTCATCGGGCTTGAACTGCCCTTGGCCTGACCAGGGCTTGTCAGTAGAGGCTTTGCGGCCGGCATGCGCCAGCTGAATACCAAATGGTATAGGCGAGATGGATTTGACTTTGGTCAGCAACGTCTTGATCTGCTCCGCCTGCCGATCATTCCATAATCCCAGATCGGCATAGCTGATCCGCCCCTCGGGCTGCACGGCCGTCGCTTCTACAATACATAGCCCCGCACCGGAAAGTGCATAACTCGCCCACTGCTGTTCATGCCAATAAGTAATTTCACCCTGATCCGTTGCAGAATATTGACACATGGGTGCAATGACAATTTTATTGCTGAGTCCTAATGCACCGAACTGGAGAGGCTGAAATAATAATGTCATGGGTTCTTCCTTTTTATTCATTTTCAATCAGGGTCAGGCAAAACTGATAAACAGGCCATTGAGACCTGGTTATTTATAACGTGAATGCTGCTTTTTTAAAAGATGATACGGCGACTGAGTCCCAGGACCGGCATATCATCCTTATTTTTTGTAGCACCTGGATTCACCAGCTCGTGCAGGTTCGAAGCTGATATCAGCCCCGGCATTGCATGAATTTTAAATTCCAGTCTTTTTTATCCTTTGTGATTAAAAAGTATAAATACCTATTCAAACATCACACTATTTTAAAATGCACTAAGTCGGCAATGATCGGTCATTTTTCTCACACCCCAACGTGATTCACTTGCAATCCCTTTCAAATCACCCAATATTAATACCATTCTCCTGTTGCTGATGTGTTATGCCTGAATTACCAGAAGTTGAAACCACTAAAACCAGTTTATTACCCTTAGTTGAGCAAAAAGTGCTACGTGTCGAAGTACGACAGCCAAGCCTACGCTGGCCGATTCCAAATGATCTGGCCAAATTGCAAGGTCAGCGTCTGATCGGACTAAACCGTCGTTCCAAATATATTCTGGCTGAGTTTGAAAACGACAGTATGCTCTGGCATCTGGGCATGTCAGGCAGTTTTCGCCTCTGTGAACCGCATGAAGAATTACGTAAACATGACCATTTAATTATCCAGTTTGAAGATTTTGAATTACGTTATCACGACCCTCGCCGTTTTGGCTGTATTTTGTGGCTAGATGAGTATTCACAAACGAAGTTGATTGATACTTTAGGTCCTGAACCTTTAAGTGAAGCATTTGATGCTGCATATTTAGCGCAAAAATTAAAAAATAAAAACACTGCGATTAAAGTTGCCATCATGGATAACCATGTCGTGGTGGGCGTTGGCAATATCTACGCAACCGAGAGCCTGTTTAATCTTGGCATTCATCCGGCCCAGCCCGCCAAAGACCTAAGCCCAAGTCAAGTTGAAAAACTGGTCCTTGAAATCAAGCGCATTCTGAAGCAGGCGATTGAGCTCGGTGGCTCGACACTCAAAGACTATACCAATGCCATGGGTGAAAACGGTTATTTCCAGCAGACCTTGCTGGCCTATGGCCGTGCCGGTGAGATGTGTGTCAACTGTGAAACCCCCCTTGAAAATCTCAAACTGGGACAGCGTGCATCGGTATTCTGTCCACAATGCCAGCCGTTAAAAACAGTTAAGCTAGCTGCGAAGCCAGTGATGCAGGGGAATAAAACATGAAGTCCGCTATCGTCCGTCATATTCTGGTTAAAGATAAAGACACTGCCGAGCAACTGAAAAAGAAAATTAAAGGCGGTGCAGACTTTGCCAAAATTGCCAAACAACATTCCACTTGTCCATCCGGAAAAAAAGGCGGTGAACTCGGTGATGTAAAAAAAGGCCAACTGGTTGGGCCAATAGATAAGGCCGTGTTTAGTTTGCCAGAACGCGAATTACATGGCCCAATCAAAAGTCAGTTCGGCTGGCACTTGCTGGAAATTAAATTCCGGATGGATTTTTAAGCCCGGCTTCTTCCTCCTACTGGTGGCAGAGAAAGAGCTTTTGAGTGATAAAAATGAGCATTTGCATAAAAAAACGGCGCCCCACGCGCCGTTTTTTATATAGGCCCCAAGCTCTTAAGCTTCAGGACGCTTTTTCAACTCATCCCGAATTTCACGCAGTAATGCAATATCTTCCGGGGTTGCTGCAGGTGCTGGCTCCGCCTCTTGCTTACGGCGCATTTTGTTCATCACTTTAACCAGCCAGAATACCACCCAAGCCAATAAAATGAAATTAATCAGAATCGTCAAAAAGTTACCATAGGCAAAGATATTTAAACCAGCTTCTTTTGCGGCTGCCAGATTAGTAATGTTATTTGGATTATCGCCCAGTACCAGGAACCAGTTTGAATAATCAACATCTCCACCTAGAATCCAGCTGATAAAAGGCATAATTAAATCAGCAACCGCGGAATCAATAATTTTACCGAAAGCGCCGCCAATGATTACACCAACCGCCAGGTCCATCACATTGCCTTTAACAGCAAATTCCTTAAATTCCTGAAGAATACTCATAACTTATTTCAACCTACTCTTATCAAGTTTTGTCCTGAATTATACATGAGGCAGGACTTTTGATTTTTATTTAATTTACTGGGTTTTGGTAAATTACGCTTGGATGCTATCCAAAAATAAAAAAACCGTAATCTCCAGGAAGATTACGGTTCATTTAATCTGATAAATCGTCTAAAGATTACTTATCACGATTACGTTTACGTTCGTTTTCAGTCAGGTAACGCTTACGAATGCGGATTGACTTCGGTGTTACTTCAACCAGTTCGTCATCTTCAATGAATTCAAGCGCTTGCTCAAGTGTGAATTCGATAGCTGGCGTCAGCGTCAAGGCTTCGTCAGTACCCGATGCACGTACGTTCGTTAACTGTTTTGCTTTGGTCGGGTTAACTGTCATATCATCAGAACGAGAGTTAATACCAATGATCATACCTTCATAAACTTCTAATTGCGGTTTAGCAAATAGACGGCCACGATCTTGTAGGGTGAATAATGCATAGCCCAAGCAAGTGCCTTGAACCATAGAAATCAGCACACCATTTTGACGTTTCGCAACAGTACCTGCTTTCGCCGGACCATAATGCGAGAAGCTTGAAGTCATGATACCTGTACCAGAAGTCATGGTCATGAATTCAGAACGGAAACCAATCAAGCCACGTGAAGGGATCGTTGCTTCAATACGGATACGGCCTTTACCGTCAACTTCCATATTGGTTAACTCGCCCTTACGGTGACCCATTTGTTCCATTACAGCACCTTGGTGCTGATCTTCGACGTCGAAAGTCACGTTTTCGTACGGTTCTTGCATTTCACCGTCGATTTCTTTCATGATCACTTGCGGACGAGATACACCCATCTCGAAGCCTTCACGACGCATGTTTTCGATCAACACAGAAAGATGCAGCTCACCACGACCAGACACTTTAAAACGGTCCGGACTGTCAGTATCTTCAACACGTAATGCGACGTTATGAATCAATTCGCGGTCTAGACGTTCACGGATATTACGTGAAGTAACGAATTTACCTTCTTTACCAGCAAATGGTGAGTTATTGACCTGGAAGGTCATCGACACTGTAGGTTCGTCCACAGAAAGCGGAGGAAGTGCTTCAACAGCTTTCGGATCACAAATCGTGTCAGAAATATTTAATGCATCGATACCTGTTACACAAACGATATCACCCGCAGATGCTGACTCAACATCCACACGATCTAAACCATGATAACCCATGATTTTCAGGATGCGGCCGTTACGCGTCTTACCTTCTTTATCAATAACAGTAACTGGCGTATTTAATTTGATCGAACCGCGTTGGATACGACCAACACCGATAACACCTACGAAACTGTTATAGTCCAGTGAAGAGACTTGCATCTGGAACGGACCATCAACGTCAACCGCTGGTGGTTCAACGATGTCTACAATCGTTTGGAACAACGGAGTCATGTCTTCAGCCAATTCATCCGGAGCAGGACCCGCTACACCACGAAGACCTGAAGCATAAACAACCGGGAAGTCTAACTGTTCGTCAGAAGCACCCAGATTATCGAACAAATCGAATACCTGGTCGATAACCCAGTCTGGACGCGCGCTTGGCTTGTCAACCTTGTTGATGATCACGATTGGCTTTAGACCGCTCGCAAAGGCTTTTGCTGTCACAAAACGTGTTTGCGGCATTGGACCTTCCTGAGAGTCAACCAGAAGCAGTACACAGTCAACCATCGACATTACACGTTCAACTTCACCACCGAAGTCGGCGTGTCCCGGGGTGTCCACAATGTTAATGCGGTATTCAGTATCAGTACGTTTGTCTAACCATTTGATTGCAGTATTTTTTGCGAGAATGGTAATACCACGTTCACTTTCGATAGCACCCGAATCCATGACACGCTCAATCTCACCCGCGCGATCACCGAGAGCACCTGATTGTTGCAAAAGTTTGTCTACAAGAGTAGTTTTACCATGATCGACGTGCGCAATAATGGCGATGTTACGGAGAGTTTTAATATCTGACATGTAAATTCAATGCGTATGTAATTTGAGGGCAGATTATACAGAAAAATACTAATTTTTTATAGTGGCTGTTTATTTACAGGACTAATTTTTTTCTCCTTATGTCCCCATTTAGTTTGTAAAGGCGTGTAACTCGATTAGAATAGCGCCACTCAGCCTTAATTTTCTTTGACACATGTCTGATTTTAATCAATCTCCCCCTTCAAAAGATCAACTTGACCTGGTGTATGGCCTGGAAGATCGTCCTAAACCTTTTATTGCTTTTTTAGCCGCTTTCCAGCATCTCCTGGCAATTATTGTCCCGATTGTGACCCCCGGCCTACTCATCTGCCTGGCACTGGGTGTGTCGAAAGAAGATACCAACATGATTTTATCCATGTCATTGGTCATTTCGGGGATCGCTACATTTCTACAATCTAAAAAAGTTGGCCCATTTGGTGCCGGCCTGCTAATTGTGCAAGGAACCAGTTTTAATTTTATTGGTCCTATTATTGGGATTGGTTCTGCCATGGTGGCGGCGGGCACACCGGTCGAATCAGTAATGGCGGCTATTTTCGGTGTGGTCATTACAGGTGCCTTCATTGAGATGGGCGTTTCACAAATTCTGCCCTGGATTAAAAAACTGATTACCCCGTTAGTTACCGGAATTGTGGTGTTGCTGATTGGTTTGACCTTAATCAAAGAAGGTCTGATCAGTATGGGGGGCGGTTATCAGGCCATGAGCGATAAAACTTTTGCCAATGCCGACAACCTCATCATGTCATGCACCGTGCTGGCCCTGATTATTATCTTGAACCGGGCACGTATTACCTGGGTAAAAAGCTCTGCCATTCTCATTGCACTGGTGGCCGGCTATATTCTGGCAGGCTTCATGGGTCACCTGGATTTTTCCGGTCTCAAAGATGCCCCCCTGGTTCAAATTCCGACCCCAATGCACTTTGGTCTGGACTTCTCCTGGAGCCTGTTTATTCCTATGGCATTTATCTACCTGGTAACCTCGCTGGAGGCGATTGGGGATATTACGGCAACTTCTAAGCTGTCAAACCAACCTGTCGATGGTCCAGAATGGATGAAACGTATTAAAGGCGGTGTTCTGGTCAATGGTGCCAACTCACTGCTTGCCGGCATCTTTAACACTTTCCCGAGTTCGGTCTTTGCGCAAAATAATGGCGTCATTCAGCTGACTGGTGTGGCTAGCCGTTACGTTGGTATCTGGATTGCAGCCCTTCTGGTGATTCTGGGTTTATTGCCTGCTGTCGCTGGTGTTATTCAGGCTGTTCCACAAGCCGTATTAGGGGGCGCCGTGATGGTGATGTTCGGTGCCGTGGCTGCATCAGGGATCAATATTCTGTCTGGCGTCCATTTAGACCGTCGTGCCCTGCTGATCATTGCGATTTCTCTAGCACTTGGTCTGGGTGTTGCACAAGTACCGCAAATCCTGGAACATTTACCTGAACTATTCCGTAATATTTTTAGTTCTGGCGTAGCGACCGGCGGTATTGCTGCACTTATTTTAAATATTGTACTTCCAGAAACAAAGAAGTAATTGCATGTCCAGAAAACACTGTTTAAGCCCCACTTGGACAGTGTTTTTTCTATTGGAGAAAGATCTATGGATCCTAAAAGCGAAGTTTTATTAAGACAATACGATTATTTGTCAGGTCGGATTTTATTACTGAATGCACCGACCGATGAGCTTCTTGCTGAGTTTGGTGAGTCGATCCAGCCCTCAATCTGGACATGGAACTTTAATGATTACCAGTATTTTCAAGGACGGCAGGCAGAGGTCCATTTTGGCACTGAAATTCCTGCAGGAGAATTTGATCAAGCTGTTATCTTTGTTCCCAAATCCAAAGAATTACTCAATTATTTGCTTCATAACCTGGCCGTACAGCTTAAACAGGGAAGCAGTATCTTTCTGGTGGGCGAAAAGAAAGGCGGCGTAGAACGGGCAGCAAAGCAATTACAAGCCTATGGTAAAGCCATTAAACTCGATAGCGCGCGTCATTGCCAACTATGGCAATTAACCTTAGACTGCGCGGTCGAAGCGAAAACTTTGGCAGACTGGGCTCAGACCTATACAGTTCCGACTCCTAAAGGAGAGTTAACGGTGTGCGCCCTTCCAGGCGTGTTTAGCCAAAATCGCCTGGATGTAGGAACTGCGGTACTTCTTCCTTATCTGAGTCAGGTTAGCTCAGGCAAGATTGCTGATTTTGGCTGTGGGGCCGGTGTGATGAGCGCCTATCTGGCCAAACTGAATCCAGAAAATCGGATTTTTGCACTGGATGTAGATGCGTTTGCATTAGCCTCTACACAAATGACCTTCGAGAAAAATCAGCTAAGCCCGCAGCAGCTTGAAATCAAAGCCATTTCGGGTATTGAAGATGCACCGCTATTTTTACATGCCATTGTCAGTAATCCTCCTTTTCACCAAGGGATCCAGACACATTATGATGCCAGCGAGAACCTGTGCAAGACTGCACGTCGCCACCTCAAGTCCGGTGGTGAATTATGGATTGTGGCGAACCGCTTCTTAAATTACCCAACTTTAATTGAGCAAAGTTTTGGTCAGTGTACGGTTAAAGCGGATCAAAGCGGCTTTAAAGTGCTGTTTGCCAGCACTCAAAAAAACTTTAAGGAATCATGATGAGCGAAACTCAACACAGTCCACAGCTGCAGCGTAAGCTGAGTGCTCGTCATTTGAACATGATTGCCATCGGCGGTTCCATTGGTACCGGTTTGTTCCTGGCCTCAGGAGCAACTATTGCAAATGCCGGCCCTGGGGGTGCGCTCATGGCCTATGCCTTAATCGGCATCATGATTTACTTTCTGATGACCAGCTTAGGCGAACTTGCCACACACAACCCGACATCTGGTGCATTTTTCACCTACGGCACCAAATATGTAGAAGGCGGTTTTGGTTTTGCACTGGGCTGGAACTACTGGTACAACTGGGCAATTACTGTTGCTTTTGAACTGGTTGCAGTTCAGTTCATTATGAAATTCTGGTTTCCGGATATTCCCGGCTTCTATTGGAGCGCCATTTTCCTGGCTGTGGTCTTTGGAATTAATGCCTTGACCGTTAAAGGTTTTGGTGAATCTGAATTCCTTTTCTCGCTGGTTAAGGTTCTTGCCATTATCGTGTTCATCATCATTGGCATCTTTATGATTTTCAAAATTATGATGACGCCTGAGGTAAGCGTCTTTGGAAATTGGAGCAAGGGAGAAGCCCCCTTTGTAGGTGGATTATCGGCCCTTATTGGTGTAGCGATGATTGCCGGATTCTCTTTTCAGGGGACTGAAATGGTGGGAGTGGCAGCGGGAGAATCCAAAGATCCGAAAAAGACCATTCCAATTGCCATCAAACAAATTTTCTGGCGTATCTTGCTATTTTATATCGTCTGTATTTTCATTATCGGCACCTTGATTGCCTATGATGATCCACGTCTTTTACAGGCTGCCGCTACAGATAATATTGCGCTTTCACCCTTTACCCTTCTGTATGAGCAGGCCGGTTTTGCTTTTGCAGCCAGTGTGATGAATGCCGTGATTCTAACTGCAATTTTATCGGCAGGTAACTCTGGCATGTATTCCTCTACCCGCATGTTATTTGATATGGCACGTAAAGGCAGTGCACCAAAAATATTTGGCCTACTCGATGCTCGTGGTGTACCCATGAACGCGCTTTATGCCACCACAGCGATTGCTGCCTTATGTTTCTTGACGACTTTTATCGGTGAAGAACAAGTATTTAACTGGCTATTAAATATGTCAGGCATGTGTGGTTTTATTGTCTGGCTAGGAATTGCAGTTTCGCATTACCGCTTCCGCAAAGGCTATATTGCACAAGGCTATAAACTGGATGAGCTGGCTTATCGTGCCAAGTTCTTCCCTTTCGCACCTTGGTTTGCATTTACGCTCTGTGCCATTGTGGTTCTCGGTCAGAATTATCAGGCGGTTCTGGAAGGAGAATGGCTGGCCGTATTGTCGACTTATATCGGCATCCTGTTATTTCTGGCCATCTGGCTGGGCTATAAATGGAAATACAATACCAAGCTGATTTCCTATCAGGAGATGGATGTGCAGCCCATGAAAGTTGATCGGAATGAATAATTCCTTGTGATCTAAAAAAGCAGCTGAAATAGCTGCTTTTTTTTATATTTTAGATTAATTATGACGCATGACAAAATGACGGTCATCAATCACAATGACCTGCTGACAAATCCCCTCTACCCGGCGCTGCTGTTCAAACACCTCTTTGGACATTGGCTCAAAACTATCAAAGAAGCTGATTTCATTTGCATTAATGTCATAAATTAAAGAATGATTTCCCACACCCTCTAAAGTGTCATAAAACACAATGACAAAAGTGCCCTGCTCTACATAAGCTTGAATATCCGCATAAGCAAGAGGAAACTCGTGCACAGGAAGTTTAAGTTTTTCGGCTTTCTGATAAAAGTCGACTTCTATCGGCTGTTTATCGAGATCGGGTTCTGTATAGAAATTCACATCCAATCCGAGTGTACTTAAAGCCACTGCTAATGCAATACTCGAAGCTCCCATCTCATTATCATGGCAAGTCAATTGCACCAAGTCTGGAATATGTAAATCGATACCATAATGATGAAAGATCATCCAGATTGCAAAAATTCCGCTATTGGCCTCCAGCTTTTGCAAATCCTCAGGAATTTCCACACTCATGTCTTTACTCAATTCAATTTCAGGAAGACAAGTGTAGGCAAAAAATCAATATAAAAAAAGGCGGCTCATATGAGCCGCCTTTTAACATTCAATAATAAATTATTGAGCTGTTTGCTGTTCGCCTTCCACTAGTACAGTACGGCTACCAGTGATTGTCGCGAATACACGACGGTTCATAGCACGACCTTCTTTAGTGTTGTTGTCAGCAATCGGTTGATCCCAAGCGAAACCTTGAGTAGACAAACGAGCTGCATCAACGTTGTATTCGTTTACAAGTGCAGATTTCACAGAGTTAGCACGAGCTAGAGATAAACGTTCGTTCAATGCACGTGGACCAGTGTTGTCAGTGTGACCTTCGATACGTGCAGTTGCGTTTGGATATTCAACCAGTTTCTCAGCAACTTTAGCGATTTCTGGCTTGTACTGGTCTTTGATATTTGACTTGTTAGTATCAAAGAATACGCGAAGTTCCATGTTCAGGTCTTCAGTCAACTCTTGTGGAGCTGGAGCTACTGGAGCTACTGGCTCAACTGGAGCAACTTCTACAACTGGAGCAGCTGGTTTCAGACGGCCACCTAGAACTACGTTAAGACCAGCAAGCGCTGTATAGTTCCAGAATTTTTCGTCAAAGTGGTAAGTACCACGAGCTTCAGTACGTAGTGCCAATGCATCGTTGATGTGCCAGAACGCACCGATACCCGCGTTACCTAGAGTACCTTCTTCTTTAAAACCACGACCTTCACGACCTAACTGATCTTCAGTAGCACCATCGAATTCATATTTGTAGTGACCAGCACCTAAAAGCATGTATGGCTTAACTTTGCTGTCGTAGTTACCAGTGAATACATCAGAAGTTGCATAGAAGTTACCTGCAATGTTCTGACCTTTGTATTCCGCACCAGGTAGATCTGTCATATCGCCTTTTACTTGGCTATATTCAGCTTCAAAACCTAACCATGGAGTTAATTCAACACCAAGTGCAGCACCCACAAATAAATCATCTTCCATTTGACCAGAAGCTGTCAGTTCACCATCATCACCATTGTTGTTGTGCTGGGTGTCTTGGAATGTGTAACCTAACATTAGTGGAGTAACAGTTACGCCTGCGTTTGCAGCAGCAAAAGGAGCTGCTACAAGCATTGCTAAAGCAATACGACTCATTTTCATGGATTTATCCTCCAGAGATAACAATTGTTGTTCAAGCTCAGGCCCTGATATTAGGCCACCCTGAGATAGGCTTTTTTACCCCAGTTTTATTTTTAAGCTATTCACATGGCATCATACAAACACTTTATTATTTTTCCAAGTGCTTGATTAATTTAATCAAGTAAATTATTGACAAAATTACTTACAATTTCCGTTGTAATTCGGTAATTTTTTACTCAATTTCACAGCGCAAATCACCTATTTTAAGTACCAATTTATTTTTTGACAGCTTATTTGAACATTCTGAAATATTCAATACAGCCTAAAAACGCATAATTAATAACATATTTCTTATAAAAAAATATATAATTCAGGTAACTCTATGTATATAAAAATAACAAGAGCATTTACGCTTGTAGAACTGATTATCTGTATTGCGCTGATCGCAATTATGGTGACAATCGCACTACCTTACGCTCATGGCTACTTTTCCAGACAAGAAGCCAAAGCTATTCCGGCTAAATTATTTTCCATAAATCGCTTTGCACGTAGCCAGGCAGCTGTACTGCACCAAAATATAGTGATCTGTCCTAGTCAGGATGCCTTAACTTGTCATCCAACGCAATGGAATAAAAGCTTGATTGTATTTATAGATAGAAACAGGAGCCGTCAAGTAGATCAAGGCGAACATATTTTACATATTGATCAATTAAACCTTAAATACGGTAACTTAAGCTGGCGGGGTACTCTACGTACCCCCAGTATTACTTATCAATCTAATACAGGCTTACCGATTGGATCAAATGGCAGCTTTTATTACTGTTCTACTTATCAAGCCGCTCAGCAACGTATTGTATTGAGCAAAATGGGGCATCTACGGATTGAACATCTGTCTAGCTGCTAAGAAAACCCTACAGTCTATATTTCGTGATGATGAAAGCTTTAATCCTGTTTTTTTTATCCTATACTGCTTGAGTTGGAAAAAAAATTGATTAAAACACATACGGAGATATAACAATGACTGACATCGTAATTGTCAATGGTGCACGTACCGCAATGGGCGGTTTTCAAGGTAGCCTAGCCAGTGTTACTGCACCTGAACTCGGTGCGGTAGCCATTAAGGAAGCCATTGCACGTGCCGGCTTGCAGCCAGGCGATATTGAAGAAGTCATCATGGGTTGTGTACTCCCGGCTGGATTAAAACAGGGACCTGCTCGTCAGGCTATGCGTCAAGCGGGTCTTCCTGATTCAACAGGTGCCGTCACCATTAACAAGCTGTGCGGTTCAGGCATGAAAGCTGTTATGCAGGCAGCCGATATGATTAAAGCCGGCTCTGCTGACATTGTGGTTGCGGGTGGTATGGAATCCATGACCAATGCACCGTATGTCTTGGCCAAAGCTCGTGGCGGCTTCCGTATGGGGCATGGCGAAATTAAAGACCATATGTTCCTGGACGGTCTGGAAGATGCTGAAACAGGTCGCCTGATGGGTTCTTTTGCTCAGGATATGGCCAATACAAAGGGCTATACACGTGAACAGATGGATGACTTTGCAATCCGTTCCTTGAAGCGCGCGCAGAACGCTGTCAATGCAGGCTACTTTAGTGATGAAATCGTACCCGTAACAGTGTCTACCCGTAAAGGCGATGTGGTGGTTGATAAAGATGAACAACCCTTTAATGCCAATATCGATAAAATTCCAACGCTCCGTCCTGCTTTTGCCAAAGACGGTACGATTACTGCAGCCAATGCCAGCTCGATTTCAGATGGTGCATCAGCTCTAGTAATCACCTCGGCTGACAATGCAGCAGCAAAAGATTTAAAGCCTTTAGCCAAAATTGTTGCCTATGCTTCAAATTCTCAGCATCCATCTGAGTTTACCATTGCACCAGTCGGGGCAATTCAAAAAGTACTGGATAAAACCGGATGGACTACTGAAGATGTAGATCTTTGGGAAATTAATGAAGCTTTTGCCATGGTCACTATGTGCCCGATGGATGAGTTCAAGCTAGATCCAGAAAAAGTCAACATCAACGGTGGCGCGTGTGCACTTGGCCATCCGGTTGGTTCTACAGGCTCCCGTATTATCTTGACTTTGATTCATGCGCTAAAACGTACAGGTGGCAAGAAAGGCATTGCTGCACTCTGTATCGGTGGCGGTGAAGCAACTGCGGTGGCGATTGAATTACTTTAACCTCTGCCCTTACCCCATCCCTCTCCCATGGAGAGGGAGTTAAAAATCCTCCAGATTAGGAGGATTTTTTCGCTTACATTTTTAGTAATTTTCCTTATGCAAGATGAGTCAAAGCTGCTTAGATTAAAAGAGCACAACACAAAAGGAGTCCTGTAATACGACTCCATCACTATCCCAGTTTTCAAGCTAATACCGAAGCAGCCTTTCGCTTCTACCATTCCGTGTTTGGCGGTGAGTTTTCAACGCTGATCCGTTATGGAGATATTCCTACTAATGATGAACCTTTCTGATGGCGATAAAAATCTGATTCTGCATATTGCTGTACCTATGAATGAGGATACAGAATTGATGGCATCCGATACGAATGATAAATTTTGCGCGCAAACCAATACCGTGTTCACGCCAGGGAATAGTCACTACATTTCTATTCATCTGTAGGCAAATGAACAGGCTAAGGCCAAAGATGCTTGATGCATTATCGGCAGGGTGAATGAAATGCTGCTGGAAAAAACCTTCTGGGGTGCGCTCTATGGCGCCTTTAGCGATCAGTTTGGAATTCACTGGATGATCAATTGTCAACTTAAAGCTATATAAATAGCTAAATCAAAAAAGCCTCCGTGTGGAGGCTTTTTAAGTCAGTACTGATTAAGCACCTGTTTGATAGCGCGCTTCTGATACTGCAGTGGAGGCCTGATATGGGTTAGTAAAATCACCTAAGCCAGCAGCTGCTTCCTGAATATCCTTACCTTCTTTAATCACGAAAGTATCAAAACCAGAACGCTTCATGTAGTTCAAAACGTCTTTGAACACATCACCGGTGGCACGTAGTTCACCGTGAAAACCCTGACGGCGAAGCAATGCAGCAAATGAATAACCGCGGCCATCATTGAAACCTGCAAACTCAATAAAAATGGCATCAAGTTGGTCAAGCGGAAATTCATGGGTTTCAGGTGAAGCATCAACCGTTAAGTACAATGCTTTTTTACCAGAAACATTGGCAATCTGGTCTAACTGTTCGACAGTCAGCACCACATCACCCTGTGGCAATGCACCATCTTCACCAATGAGCCGATATGTATTGTCGGTAATCGTGCCATCTTTAGAGAGCACAGGTAGTGCGGTATTAAGCATATGCACGCTCCTTGAATGGTTTGATGCCAATACGGCGATACGTATCAATAAACTCCTCGCCTTCTTGACGTAAATCCAGGTAGGTATTCAGAATTTCTTCTACAATATCCGGTACGACGTCGGCAGCGAATGATGGTCCCAAGATGTCACCGATCGAAGCATCGTGGTCTGCATTTCCACCAAGCGTAATCTGGTAGAACTCAGCACCTTTTTTATCGACCCCTAAAATACCGATATTACCCACATGGTGATGACCACAGGCATTCATACAGCCTGAGATATTCAGATCGAGTTTACCCAAGTTATAAATGGTATCTAAATCATCAAAACGACGTGAAATCGCTTCAGAAATCGGAATCGATTTGGCATTCGCCAATGAACAGAAATCGCCACCTGGACAGCAGATGATGTCAGTCAAGAAACCGATATGCGCACGCGCCAAATTATGCTGCTCCAGAGTCTGCCATAACTCGAACAGGTCTTTTTGCGGGACATCTACCAATGCAATATTTTGCTCATGCGTGGTACGCAGCTCACCAAAGGTATACTTGTCTGCAAGATCTGCAATCAGCTGCATTTCTTCAGTCGAAACATCACCCGGCGCAATGCCCGCACGTTTCAGAGAAATCGTGACTATACGATAGCCGCTGACTTTGTGTGCATTGGTATTGATGTTGAACCATTGCTTGAACTTTGGATGTTGTGCAAACAGCTCAGTGAAGTCTTCATCTGCATAGTCTTGATAGCCAAATGGCGTGAAATTCTCATCCATTTTCGCCAAGGTGTCTGCATCAATTTTCAGGGTTTTCACTGTATGTGCAAATTCAGCTTCAACTTTCTCGGCAAATACGTGTGGTGTTAATGCTTTCACCAAAATCTTGATACGCGCTTTGTATTTATTGTCGCGGCGGCCATGCAGATTATACACGCGCAGGACAGCTTCAAGATAGGCTATTAAATCTTCACGTGGCAAGAACTCACGAATAAAGCTGCCAATCACTGGCGTACGGCCCAAGCCACCACCGACTTTGATTTTATAGCCGATTTCACCTGCTGCATTTTTTACGATATAGACTCCAATATCATGGAATGCAGTGGCTGCGCGGTCAATTTCTTCAAGTGCAGATACGGCAATCTTGAATTTACGTGGCAAAAAGGCGAATTCCGGATGGAAAGTTGACCACTGGCGGATCAGTTCACAGGTCGGACGCGGATCAGCAATTTCACCCGCCACCACACCTGCATACTGGTCCGTTGTAGTATTTCGGATACAGTTGCCTGAGGTCTGAATCGCGTGCATCTGTACCGTCGCCAGTTCTGCCAGCATGTCTGGTACATTTTCCAGCGCTGGCCAGTTAAACTGGATATTCTGACGGGTGGTGATATGCGCATAGCCACGGTCATATTCTTGAGCCAGATCAGCCACTTTACGCAGCTGCCTAGAATTCATCAGGCCATACGGTACCGCGATACGCAGCATCGGTGCATAACGTTGGACATAAAGACCATTTTGGAGGCGGAGCGGACGGTATTCTTCTTCCGTCAATTTGCCCGCTAAATAACGTTCCGTCTGGTCACGGAACTGTGCAACACGTTCATTAATCAGTTGCTGATCGAAATCAGTATATAAATACATGGCGTACAGCTAGTAGTTTCTATTATATCGCTGGCAAGGATAGCGAGATTAAAACTATCAATAAAATGCTTTTTATACATATTTCATAGCGATTTTATTGATAAGCCTACCTTAGATTCAATGATATAAAGCTTTAACGTCACTTCTGCTGTTTTTTTAGCTAAATGATTTATTTATGAGATCTTTAGCATTTATTTTCATAAAGGAGTTAACTTGGGTTTAAATTACCAGTTCTGCTTTTCTCCCAGCATCTGACCGATAAAATCATAACGCATGGCTGAGCGCGAAAATTTGATTGGACAAGCCAGCTGGGCTTGGCTTTGTTCAGAATTATTCATTTTCAGAGGTACCTGTACGACCCATCCCCGTTGCTGCGCCAGTTCGGAGCGCAAGGCTTCCTCCAGTTTTAATACCGGCTCGACACATACATCCGCCTGGGCAAACAGCATTTGCCAGTGGGCTAAAGGCTGGGAGCGGATTTTGTCTTGAATGGCCTGCTTGACCTGAGCATGATCTTCAGGAGCAAAAGAGGTTCCTTTTTCCAAAATGATCGGCAGCTCCAGCAACTGTGCCAACCCTTGCATGAACTGCGGTTCCAGACTGCCAATCGACAGATAACGTCCATCCTGCGTCTGATAATAGTCATACAATGTACCGCCATTTAAATAGCCCGATTCGGCCTGCTGATGCTGGTTAGCTGCCAGACTGGCTGAAGCTGCCATATTATTTAAGGTCGCAGCGCAATCGGTCATGGAAATATCAATATATTGCCCCTGGTCACTGCTCTGCCGTTCAATCACGGCGGCCAGAATTGCAACCAGCGCATGCATGGAACCACCCGCAACATCAGCAATCTGGATACCCATTGCCGGTGGTCCACTTTCCATCCGGCCACTATGCCCGGCAATTCCTGATAGAGCCAGATAGTTAATATCATGTCCCGCCCGGTTTTTATAAGAGCCGGTCTGGCCATAACCGGTAATCGAACAATAGATCAGACGAGGATTGAGAGCACTGAGACTTGGATAATCCAGGCCAAGCCGCTGCATCACGCCTGGACGAAATTGTTCAACCACAATGTCATAATCTGCAATTCTCATCCGGATCTGCTCAAGATGCTCCGGATTCTTCAAATCCAGTGCCACAGAATGCTTGTTTCGGTTCAGATAACTATGGGTAGTCGCCTGCCCATGTGCAAAAGGCGGCATCAAACGTACCAGATCAGGCCGGGTCGGTGATTCAATATGCACAACCTCTGCACCTAGATCTGCAAGATATAAAGTGGCAAACGGGCCAGGGAGTAATGTAGAAAAATCGAGGACTTTCAATCCTTTTAGCGCATAGGACATTGGAGTTTTTACTCTACTTATATTGCTTTTTGCCTTATCATAAAACATAAAAACCAGAAAACAATGTCATGTTCAGCCATTTACCTTGATAGTTTCGGCAATTTACCATGTAAGAAGATGGTAATTGCTTTCTTGTAAATTGCCATTGATTTATTATTTTTTGTCATTTAGGTCAAATATTAGTGAACATTAAAGAGACTGAAGGATTAAACATGAGTCGTGATACGATCAGCATCCATTTCGTCAATGCAGCTTTATCTGGTGTTAAACGCCTCGGCATGGATGTCGATACTTTATTGTCTCACGTTGGGATTGAAGCAGAATTGCTGCATCAGCCCAAGGCCCGTATTTCGCCTGAACAATATACCCGTTTTATTAAAATGCTCTGGATGGTGACTCAAGATGAACACGTCGGCTTTGACAAACAGCCACGTCGTTTGGGTACTTTTGCGATCATGTGCCAGCTGATTATCCATGCCAAAACGCTAGGTGATGCACTGGAGCTTTCTTCTCAGTTCTATAAGCTCTTCGGTGATGACTGGTCCGTGACGCTGGAGCGTGACAAACACGAAGCCCGTCTGGTCCCTTTAATTCCCAATTCGATGGATCCGGATCATTTCATTACCGAAAGTATGCTGATGATCTGGCATGGCTTGGCTTCCTGGTTAATTGAGCGTCGCCTGCCACTGGAGCGCGTCCACTTCAGCTATCCACGTCCGGCCCACGCCGATGAGTATGACGCCCTGTTTTTTGCTCCAGTGATGCAGTTCGATATGCCGCGTACTGAAATTACTTTTGCAGCCGACTATCTGGATTTGCCAATTCGCCAGAATGAAGAAACGCTAGAAGAATTCCTGAAAGCCGCTCCAGCACAACTGCTGGTGAAGTTCAAAAACACCAATTCACTGACTTCACGTATCCGTGATGTATTGAAGAGCCAGATTGGCGAAGAAATGCCAACCCTAAACGATGTAGCCTCCATGCTATATCTGTCTCCGCAGACCTTGCGCCGTCGGCTGGCAGCTGAAGGCAAGAGTTATCAGGGGGTAAAAGATGCGCTGCGTCGTGATGCTGCAATTCATCTCTTACTCAACCCGGATCTGACTCTTGAAGATGTCGCGCAGCAGGTCGGCTTTAGTGAAACCAGCACCTTCCACCGTGCTTTCAAGAAATGGACGGGTGTTACGCCAGGTCTGTATCGCCAGTTACATGGTTACCATTAACATCGGTTTAATAAACCTTTATTGTAAAAGCTAATCACCTGCTGGGTGATTAGCCAGCCAAGCCCAAGCTCCAGACTTGGGCTTTTTTTAGATCTATTTTTTCTGTCCATCCCTATTGACCAAACTGCTCAAATGATCTGGTTCGTTCTCGTCATTGCACTTCAAAATTTAATCATTACACTCGAAGTATTAGAATAATTTTAGTAAAGCAAAAAGGATATTGTATGAGCGAGGCCTATATTATTGATGCCATTCGCACACCACGCGGAAAGGGAAAAAAAGACGGCGCATTGCATGAAGTCAAACCGATTAGCCTATTAACCACATTGTTAAATGAACTGCAGCAACGTCATCATCTGGATACTGCGCAGGTCGATGATATTGTTTTGGGCTGCGTGACACCAGTTGGGGATCAGGGTGCGGATATTGCCAAAACTGCTGCGATTGCGGCAGGCTGGGACAATGACGTGGCCGGTGTACAGATCAACCGTTTTTGTGCCTCGGGGCTGGAGGCTGTCAATCTGGCCGCACAGAAAGTCCGTTCTGGCTGGGAAGATCTGGTCGTTGCAGGTGGCGTTGAGTCTATGTCTCGTGTAGCGATGGGTTCAGATGGTGGGCCTTGGGCCTTGGACCCGGAAACCAATATGGCCTGTGATTTTATTCCGCAAGGGATCGGCGCTGATCTGATTGCCAGTATGGATGGCTATAGCCGTGCGGATGTGGATCAGTTTGCTGAGCAATCCCAGAAAAAGGCAGCAGCTGCACAGGCGCAGGGTTATTTCAATAAATCTATTATTCCTGTCAAAGATAAAGCCGGTGTCGTGATTCTGGAGCAAGACGAGTTTATTAAACCCAATACCACAGCAGAGGCGTTGAGCACACTCAACCCTAGTTTTGCCATGATGGGACAGATGGGCTTTGATGCCATCGCCCTACAAAAATATCCGGAAGTAGGCAGTATCCAGCATGTGCATCATGCCGGCAACTCTTCCGGAATTGTAGATGGTGCCGCTGTGGTGCTAGTGGCTTCTGAACAGGCCGTTCAACAGCAAAATCTTAAACCCCGTGCCAAAATACTGGCAACTGCACTGGTGGGGGCTGATCCGACCATTATGCTAACTGGCCCTGCTCCGGCTGCGCGCAAAGCATTGGCCAAAGCCGGACTGACAGTGGATGACATTGACCTGTTTGAAGTCAATGAAGCTTTTGCTGCCGTTGTGCTGCGTTTTATCCATGAAATGAAGGTTGATCCTGCCAAAGTCAATGTGAATGGAGGTGCAATTGCTATGGGACATCCCCTAGGGGCGACTGGTGCAATGATTCTGGGCACTTTGTTGGATGAACTGGAGCGTCAGGGCAAAAAACGTGGTCTGGCCACCTTATGTGTTGGCGGCGGCATGGGCATCGCCACCATTATTGAACTGGTTTAATTTAAATACCCGAAGGCATTTAAGGCCCGTTAACGTCATAGGCACGCTACCGATCATCATATGAGTCCTGTGTCTGCGGGCTAGTCAGCTAAATGACACAATTAAACAGGTGGTGTGTATGACCAGGGCTTCACCTACTTTTGCCAAATGAGAAATGCATTTTGTATTAGTAGACTGAACTTTAGGGTTAAACCCAGAATTCAGATGAATTTGGATCGCCTCCACAGTCATGGAAGTTTCTAAACTTGAGTAAGGACAATAATTCTAAATTCATCAATTATTATTTGGATAAAAATGTATGAGCGCAATTCAATATCAAAAAACTGCAGATAATATTGTCATTTTAACCCTTGATTCTCCGAATCAGTCTGCCAATACCATGAATGCCGACTTTCGTCAGGCACTGGATGAAACCGTTGCCCAGCTCCAGACAGATGAGCATATTAGCGGGATTATTTTTCGATCTGCCAAAAAAACTTTTTTTGCTGGCGGTGACCTGGATGAACTCATTCAGGCCAGTCTTGAACAGGCTACTGATTTTTTCCATATGATTGAAGGGATGAAAGCCAAACTGCGTTATATCGAAACGCGCGGCATTCCTGTGGTCGCTGCCTTGAATGGCACAGCCTTAGGTGGGGGCTGGGAGCTGGCGCTGTGCTGCCATCGCCGGATTGCACTCAATGATCCTAAGAGCAAGTTTGGCTTGCCTGAAGTGACACTGGGATTACTGCCGGGTGGCGGCGGGATTGTACGCATGGTTCGTCTGCTGGGCCTGCAAAGTGCACTTCCCCTGCTAATGGAAGGTAAACAGTTGAGTGTCGAGAAGGCAAAAACTTTGGGCCTGATCCATGAGACGGCGGACTCGGCAGAAGAATTGCTGGAAAAATCTGTGGCCTGGATCAAGGCTCACCCGCAATCTCAACAACCCTTTGATGTAAAAGGATACAAGATCCCGGGTGGCACGCCGACCTCTCCGGCTGTGGCACAAATGCTGGCCATCGCACCAGCCATGCTACGCGACAAAACCAAGGGCTGTTATCCGGCACCTGAGGCCATTCTCTCTGCTGCTGTTGAAGGGGCACAGGTCGATGTCGATACGGCACTTAGAATTGAGTCACGTTATTTTACCTTTCTTGCCACCGGTCAGGTGGCCAAGAATATGATTGGCACTTTCTGGCATGGCATGAATGCCATCAAGTCTGGTGCCAGTCGTCCAAAAGACTGGGCACCCTGGAAGGCAAACAAGGTGGGTATTCTGGGGGCAGGCATGATGGGCGCCGGAATTAGCTATGCCACCGCCAGCAAAGGCATTCAGGTGGTACTCAAAGATGTATCGCTTGAAGCCGCTGAACAAGGCAAAGCCTACAGTCAGAAACTACTAGATAAAAAAGTATCCCAAGGCCGATTAACTGCGGACAAACGTGAGCAGATTTTAGCTTTGATTCAGGCCACGGCAAGTTCTGAAGATTTGGCGGGTTGTGATCTCATCATTGAAGCTGTTTTTGAAAATCAGGAACTCAAAACTCGTGTGATTCAGGAAGCTGAAGCCTTTTTAGCTGAAAATGGTGTGATGGCATCTAATACCTCGACTTTGCCAATTAGTGACCTGGCTCAGGCATCGCAAAATCAGGCGAATTTTATCGGTCTGCATTTTTTTAGTCCGGTGGATAAAATGCAGCTAGTAGAAATTATTAAAGGACACAACACCTCACCTGAAACTTTGGCCAAAGCTTTTGACTTTGTGCAGCAGATTGGCAAATTACCGATTGTGGTGAATGATAGCCGTGGCTTCTTTACCAGCCGTGTCTTTGGCACCTTCGTTCAGGAAGGTTTACGTCTGCTGGCAGAAGGGGTTCATCCCGCGCGTATTGAAATGGCGGCACTCAAAGCCGGTATGCCTGTCGGACCGCTAGCAATTCAGGATGAAGTTTCTCTGACGCTTTCAGAGCATGTAGCCACAGAAACCTATAAGGCACTGGCGGCTCAAGGTAAGGAGCGACCAAGCTCGGCAGCGGATGAAGTGATTCATCGGATGATTCATGAATTTAACCGCAAAGGTAAAGCTGCCGGTGCCGGTTTCTATGACTATCCTGAAGGCGGTAAAAAGCAGCTTTGGTCGGGCCTCAGTCACTGGCAAAAAGATACTCAGATCACCGAACAGGAAATGGTTGACCGTTTTCTGTTTGTGCAAGCGCTGGATACCGTGCGCTGTCTGGAAGAAGGTGTGCTTGAATCGGTGGTGGATGCCAATATCGGTTCGATCTTTGGTATTGGCTTTGCAGCCTGGACAGGAGGCGCTGTACAGTTCCTGAACCAATATGGACTAGATAAGGCCATTGCTCGTGCTGAAGTGCTGGAGCAGCAATATGGTGAACGCTTTAAAGTGCCGCAGTTATTAAAGCAACATGCCAGTCAGGCAAAAGCATTTGCATAGGCAGCCAGTAAAAGAGAAGTTTTGAACTTCTCTTTTTTTGACAGGTTAAAATCATACAAGTCAGCTGAAATCATCTCTTTCACAGAGATTTTGATTCGTTTTTATTCAATTTATGTTATAAAGTTACACAAGTTAAACATCCACTACAGGGACTTGCACATGACTGATCACAGTTCACCTGAAAAATCACCTTGGGGCTGGAAAGCATTAATTATTTTCTGCATCTTGAGTGGATTCTTCATGCTCTTTTTCTGGCTTGCAGTCAGTAATGAACCAGATTACATGCCAAGCCAGCAAAACAAGCAGAATACCCAGCAACATGCTTTTAAGAATGCACCGGTGATGTCGCAAGAAGCTCTGGCCAAAGCTCAGGCAGACCGTGAAGCGCGCCAGGCAGCTGGAGCCAACGTCCTGCAGGACCCATCAGTGCAAGAAAATGTTCAGCAGGAACATGACGCAGGGCATGGGCAGTAAAATCAAGATATTCAAAAAAAAGCAAGGTTCTTCCTTGCTTTTTTATTTGAGTTTTAATCACTTAGTTTTAAATACATATCGATATGCGGAATTCCACAATCCAGATATTCTTCCCCTTGTACGACAAAACCTAAGCCTTGATAAAATCCCAGCGCATGTACCTGGGAAGAAAGTTTGACATATTCACGCTGTTCAGCTCTGGCCTGAGCAATTATGGCTTGCATGATCTGTTGCCCGATGCCTAATCCACGTGCGGACTGCATGACGGCCACCCGACCAATACTATGATTTGCCAGTAAACGTGCCGTTGCAACGGGCTGTTCCTGTAAATAAGCAATAAAATGCACCGCTAGTGGATCTTCTGCATCCCATTCATCTTCCGGGGCAATGTGCTGCTCCTGAATAAACACAGTTTCACGAATTGCCTTGGCATCGGGGGCTAAATCGTCCCAGACACCAGAGACAATACGAAGCTTATGATTGTCTAGCATTTCGAGCCAATCCCCTGCTGATCCCACTGATCATTCAATAATAATTCCAGTGAATGTTTCTGAATACCGTACATCTCTTTTAAGGCCTGTATTTGAGCCAGCACAGCCTGATCCGGTTGCGTATAATCTTTGCGTTTGGTAGCCAGAATCATTTTATTTTTACTGGTATGTTCCAGCGCCACAAATTCAAAGACTTTGGTCTCATAACCATAGGCTTTTAGCAAAAGCGCACGAATGGTATCCGTCAACATTTCCGCCTGCTGTCCGGCATGAATCCCGAATTGCAGCATTGGGCTCAAGACCTGCGGCGCCTGCAACTGGGGTCTTAATTCTTTATGACAGCAAGGTGCACACATAATGATCTGGGCATTCAGGCGAATGCCACTATGAATAGCAAAATCCGTGGCCACATCACAAGCATGCAGCGCAATCATGACATCCAGATGTTCTGGTGCATACGTTCTCACATCGCCCTGAAAGAAATCCAGCTGATTAAAACCAGACTGCTGCGCGACACTTTGGCAGAACTCGACCATTTTCGGATTAAGTTCTACTCCAGTCATGTACGGTGTCTGGCCATATTTTTGCATATAGGCATATAACGCACAGGTTAAATAGCCTTTGCCAGAACCAAAGTCCACCACCCTCAAGCCATGCTCGGACACCTTGATTTGCGCCAATGCACCGGAAAAAATTTCGACAAATTTATTAATCTGTTTCCATTTGCGCGCCATACTTGGAATGATCTGTTCATTCTGATCAGTAATCCCCAAATACTGCAAAAATGGGCTGTCCTGATCGACATAGCGCTGCTTAATCCGGTCATGGCCTTGCCCCTGGTTGACTTTTGCAGGGCCTGACTGGGTTTTGCTGCGGGTCAGCATGGCTTTTTTCTTGTTTTTTTTCAGCTGTAACTCTTCCTGATCGGTTAATAAATTCGCCTGCTTGCAACTGGCCAGCGCATCTGTTACCTGAGCCAAGGCATCAGTCAAAGGATAGTTTTTGGTGATATCCTGAGTTTGGTAGCGATACAGGCAGCTCAACACCTTCTGCTCATTCAGTGCAATCACCCTGAACGTCATTTTCTCTAATTGTTCCAGCTCGCCTTTATACTGGCTCAGAATCAGACGATCAAAATGATCAGTTTCAACAGCTTGCTGGAAAGCCTCCAGAAATTGCTGTTCCTGAACCGAAAGAGAAGTCGATGTCGACATAAGACAAACCTGATATAAATTACTGTTCAAGTTTAATTCTTCTTAACCTAAAAGCAAAATTGAATTACTATACAAATGTATATTTAAATTGGAATGATGACCATGCAAAAAGCGCCCCTCATTTCAGAAGACTATGATCAGGCTGAAGAAAGGATTAATTATATCAGTCACGGCCTGGGTGCACTGCTGGCTATGATTGCTGGTATTCTTTTGATTGTTAAAGGGTCTTATTTAAGTACAGGCCCCTGGATCGGACTATGGGTCTATGCACTCAGTATGGTGTTATTATTTTCCGCTTCCATGCTCTACCATATGTCGACCTCGGCAGACCGTCGTTATTTTTATAAAAAAGTCGACCATACAGCAATTTATTATCTGATAGCCGGTACCTACACCCCCTTTCTGTCGATTGCCATTCCCACGGCCAAAGCCCAATATTTATTGATTGCCTTATGGATCATTGCTGCACTCGGTACACTGTTCAAGTTTATTTTCATTCATCGTTTCCAGAAGCTTTCTCTGATCGCCTACTTGCTCATGGGCTGGCTGGCCATTCTGGTTATTGATGATATGCAGCAGTATCTGAGTGCTCAATCTTTAACCCTCCTGATCATTGGGGGATTGGCTTATACCGTAGGTGCATTGTTTTATGCTCTAAAAAGGGTAAGATATGCTCACGCTATCTGGCATATTTTTGTATTGATAGGGGCAGGATCACACTTTCTGTCTATCTATCTGTACGTGATTTAATCTTCTTCTTTCTCCATTTCAGTGACCCTGAGCGAGCAGAAACGAGAAGATTGCAGTTGTTTTTTTAAAAAATTACGCCTTTTTTAAAAAGATTACGCTTTTAAAACTAATTTTTTATTTTTAGTAAGTGTAAGGTTATTCATGGCGTCTCCAGAAACTATCGCTGCCATAGAAACGACAGCGACCAATTCAAAATTTCGTGTTTTAACGGCAAGCTTGGTGGGCACCACAATCGAGTTCTTCGATTTTTATATTTATGCCACAGCTGCTGTTATTATTTTCCCCTATCTGTTTTTCCCGGCCAGTACAGATCCAATGACTGCCACGATTCAATCGCTGGCGACCTTTGCAATTGCCTTTATTGCCCGCCCGATTGGGGCAGCACTTTTTGGCCATCTGGGTGACCGGATTGGACGTAAGGCCACCCTGGTTGCAGCACTGCTGACCATGGGGATCTCTACCGTTGCCATCGGTTTACTCCCGACCTATGCCCAAATCGGAATTGCCGCGCCTCTGCTTCTGGCACTCTGCCGTTTGGGACAAGGCTTAGGTCTTGGTGGTGAATGGTCTGGGGCGGTTCTTCTTGCGACCGAAAACGCACCCGAAGGCAAACGTGCCTGGTATGGCATGTTCCCGCAGCTTGGCGCACCGATTGGCTTCATTCTGGCAACCGGCTCATTCCTGACGCTGGGCGCATTTATGAGCGAACAGGCCTTTATGACCTGGGGCTGGCGTATTCCCTTTATTTCTAGCGCCCTGCTGGTCATTATCGGTTTATGGATTCGTTTAAAACTGCATGAAACTCCGGCCTTCCAGAAAGTGCTGGATAAACAAAAAGAAGTCAACATTCCTTTCTTTCAGGTATTTAAGAATCATTCGAAAATGCTGGTGCTCGGCACAATTGCCGCGATCTGTACCTTTGTGGTGTTCTATTTGACCACAGTATTTGCACTGCAATGGGGCACCAAACAATTGGGTTATTCGCGTGAAGAATTCCTGAAATTACAGCTGGTGGCGACGCTATGTTTTGCAGCTTTTATTCCTTTATCTGCAGTATTGGCAGAGAAATTTGGCCGTAAAGCCACCTCAATTGGCGTATGTGTGACTTCTGCTATTTTCGGGATTTTCTTTGCCGACATGTTGGAATCTGGTAATACGCTGATTGTTTTCCTGTTCCTGTGTATTGGTCTGGCGATTATGGGGCTGACCTATGGGCCAATTGGTACGGTACTGTCAGAAATTTTCCCAACCTCGGTACGTTATACCGGTTCTGCGCTCACCTTTAACCTAGCCGGGATTTTCGGTGCCTCTTTTGCTCCCCTCATTGCGACCAAACTGGCGACTGAATATGGTCTGTCCGCAGTAGGCTATTACCTGACTGCAGCCTCCCTCCTGTCTTTGGTGGCCTTCCTGCTGATTCGTGAAACCAAAAACGACGATGTCAACAATCAGATTTAATGGCTGCTCAAGCTTAAATCCTGATAAAAGCCAGCATAAAGATGCTGGCTTTTTTTATGATTTCACAACAAAAAACGGCTGTTTCTCTCGGCCTACTTCAGGAACAATCAAATGACTAGAATCTCAATATGAGGCAGACAGATGCAGGAGCTTATTGAACAAATTTCTCAGCAGCAGCTGGTCGAAATTATTATTCTGCTGGAAGATGATAAAAAGCTGGAAGCGATTCGTTATATTCGGTCCCACACCCCTTTAGATGAAATACAGGCTCGGCAGCTGATTGATGAGATTGTACGTGAGCATGATCTGGCCCTGCAACGTGATCCGAATGACACAATTGGCCCACGCTTTACTGAAGATGAAGATATGCAGCTGCTGACTCCGCTACTAGAATTACCGAAGCATCCTCAGCTGAGTATTTCCAAAGAGCAGGAAGTGGCCGCACAGCGTGTCCCGGAGACGACTCCTACCCAGCAGATTAAAAAGAAAATCTGGATGACGGCGACAGCCATCGTACTGCTAATTATTCTGGTCTGGATTATCTTTTAAAAACCACGCCAATCCAGCTCTATTTAAATAAGCTAGATCAATTCAATAATATCAATCGTTGGGGGCACTCGGAAACGAAACGGCACCCCGACCATACCTGTTCCCACCGTCACAAATACATCGGCATGTTCATGACGGTACAGGCCTTTCTTATGTCCGAGAATGGAGACTTTCTTCATCACATAGTCGGTCAGCCAGGGCAGTTCCACCTGCCCGCCATGTGTGTGTCCAGACAACATCAAGGGCCGGATGGGCAATTTCGGAATCATGTCCACCGTATCCGGATTATGCGACAGGATCACCCATGGCTTGTCTTGGGGTAAGTCTGGCATTGAACGCATATCGGTTTTGCCCGCCCACAGATCACCCACTCCGATCAGACGAAACTCGTCAAATTCAACCATCTTTCCTTCAATATCCATGACCTGATTGACTTCCAGCGCATAGCGCAACAACGCCTGAATCGGAGGACCTGGATACTGCTCATCATGATTGCCATTCACCGAATATACCGGCGCATGAATTTCCTTTAAAATTGCCAGTTCTTCTGCCAGCTTATTTTCAGGTTCGTAGGTCCAGTCTCCCGCTACCACCACCAAATCTGGCTGTAGGTGATTCAGCTTGTGTACAATCTGTCTTAACTGACGCTCATGGCCTGAAAATAGACCGATATGCAAATCGGCAATCAGGGCAATTCGCACAGGCTGTTTCAGCGGCTTGTCTGGATTAATCTGATAGCGCATGGTTTTCACGCGAATGATATGCGGCTCGATAAAACGCGCATAACTCAGCACGCTGGTAATCAGGAAAATAAAAATCGCTTCATGTGGCGAGTAATAGCCCGTCCAGCCAGCATAGATACTAAAGAACACCAGAGGAATCAGCAGATAGGCCAGATAAAAAGCCAGCAGATGGGCAAACGCTTTAAAAGGATGTATAGTTTCCGTACGCGACTGGCTGGACCATGCCTGATACACTGCCCAGAAGGCGAGAAGCGCCATCCCTATATAAAAATAAAAAAATACGGAACTGCTATCCCACATACAATCGCCTTATCAAGTTCACCAGTATATGACTGGCTTTATATTTATCTTTTCATAGCTGGCCATTATACTCAATTCAAATTTTTCAAACTTTAATGTCTATGACCTCTGCTTTCCGCACTCAAGCCACATCTACTGCTTTTACTGCCCGTCGCCGCTTGAGTACTGGAATGTTGCTCAGTGCAACACTGGTGCTCGGCTTGCCCGCATGCAGCACTTTGCCCAAACAGACTGAGCAGCCAAGTCAGATGGCCTTTGAGACAGATACCAGCCAAACCAGTCTGGCACAGATCATCACCCCCCTACGCGACAAGAACCTGGGCCTGACCGGTTACCACCTACTGTATGACCCCCTGGAAGCCTTGGCTGCACGGATGCAGCTGATTCACAAAGCAGAGCGTAGTCTGGATTTGCAATATTATATCTGGGATAACGACCGGATCGGTGCCCTGGCCTTGCATGGCCTGATTCAGGCTGCAGATCGCGGCGTTCAGGTGCGTCTGCTGATTGATGACAATAATGCCAAGAAAATGGAAGGTATTTATCTGGCGCTGGATCAGCACCAGAATATTGATGTGAAGTTGTATAACCCTTACCGCTTCCGTAAATACCGGGCCATGGATATGGTGCTGGACTTAAAACGCATCAACCGCCGCATGCACAATAAAAGCTTTATTGCCGACAACCAGATTGCGCTGATTGGCGGTCGTAACATGAGTAATCAATATTATAATGTAAGTGATAGCTATCAATTTTCTGATGTAGACGTGATGCTGGTCGGAGCAGCTTCAGATGAAATCATTCATTCCTTTGATGAATACTGGAATGATGAATATGCCTATCCGGTTCGTCAGATCGTTAAGCCCGGACATCACACCTTGCGTTTCCCCAGTCTGAAACAGCAGCTGGAAGCCCATGGTCAGGATATCTATACCCAAAACTACCTGAATCTGGCCAATCGCTCCCAGGCCTTTGATAAATGGCTGGAACATAACATCCAGCTGGACTGGGTAGAAGCAGAAGTAGTCAAAGATTCTCCAGCCAAAATCAAAGCAGAAGCAGAGACTGAGGATCATCTGAACTTTCAGTTATTACAACGTCTGGAAAAACCTGAACACAGTGTGGATATTGTCTCCGCTTATTTTGTGCCTGAAAAACTGGGGGCAGAACGATTAAAAAAACTGGCGGCCAATGATATTAAAGTCCGTGTTTTAACCAATTCTTATAAAGCCAATGACGTCTCGATAGTGCATGCCTTCTATGCCAAATACCGTCAGGACCTGCTGGAAAATGATGTACAGCTGTATGAATTTCTGGCTGCACCCGATGCAGATCACCTGAATGCCAATACTGAAGAACTCGCCAAGAAAGCCAAAGTCAGTCTCAAGGGCCTAAGCCGTTCCAGTCTACATGCCAAAATGATGGCCTTGGACCAGAAGCAGGTCTTTATTGGTTCCTTTAATTTTGACCCGCGTTCTGCCTATTTAAATACTGAAATCGGAGTTGTGTTAAACAGCCCTGCTCTGGCCCGTGCGGTACATAGCACCATGGACCAGAATTTAAGTAAATATGCGTATAAGCTGGTACTGGATGCCAATCAGAAGATTAACTGGAAAATCAGCAAGGCAAATGGAGAGACCAAAACTTTTACCAAAGAACCCGGGATGAAATGGTATCAGCGGGCGTCCTTAAAATTCCTGTCCTGGCTACCGATCGAAGGCTTTATGTAAACGATATGGAGCTCAAAAACTGCTGAATCAATATGGCAAGTCGCTACCCCGGCTGACTGGTTTTTTAAATTCAGCACCATGACCTTAATGCGGTTCTTTCAGCACTCTGGAGTGTAATTCTTTTAAGCCCTGCAACATCTGGTCTTGCACTATCGGGGTCAAAGTATCAACGGTCAGTCCTGCTGTCGGAATAGCCGGCAAAGCCATCAGATGCGCAGTCACTTTCGGCATTTCCAGTACATTTTGCACATGGGCCGCAAAGCTGATGTTATCAATAAATGGCGCTACCATATCCAGTTGACCTTGCTGATTGACATAACACAGCAGGCAGATTTGAACCGGACGCTGCGCTTCAATTGCAGCTCCTAGAATACGGCCATGCACCTTCTTGATTGAACGGCCATCCGAAGTCGTAGCTTCCGGGAAAAACAAGACCGGAATATCCTGCTTTAAAAACTCGCTAATCTGCTCACGGATTCTTACCGAATCTCCCGAACCCCGTTTAATAAATAAGGTTCCGCCACTTTTGGCCAACTTTCCCAATACCGGCCAGTTTTCGATTTCGGCTTTGGCCAGAAAAAACACCCGGGCAGCCGAGCCTAAAACTGCCACATCCAGCCAGGAAATATGGTTGCTTACCCACAGGGCAGGCTCACGTGGAATGGTGCCATGCACTTTGACTTCAATATTAAAGACCTTGCACAACTGACGGCAAAAATACTGCACATAACGTGTATTGTTTGGATTATTCGGATGTTTATACAGGCTATGCCGGTATACCAGATAAAACCCTTCACTGATTGTGGTGACGGATGCAAAGATTTTTCTGGAATAGAGAAAGAATTTTGCAAAGCCGCTTATCTCAGCTGTTTGATTGTGTACAGTAGGGTGCATAAAAAGATCACTAAATCCTAAACAAGATACAGGGAATATCCACGAATTAAACTTATTCTATACTTTTCAATCTTAACTTGCATTGATAATAAAAAGCCTCTCATGCCATTTCTCGGATTAATTTAAATATGATTTTTAAATCAAATAAAAAAAAGTCATCGAAATATCAGAGCAAAAAAGGATGAAACTATGCAAAAAACCCAGCAGTCCTGCCATGAAATGATTCCACCGGCACAAGCACTTAAATTTATTCTCGGCATAACTCTGTTCTATACCTGTGTTCTGGTAACACTTGCACAACTGTTTGTCACGGTGCTTTAAAAGAAAGCCTTGTATGCCCGTATCTGTTCTGTTCATTTTCCACTAAAATGAAATTTTACAATGGAGCATGTGCTGAGTGGAATATGTAGAGCAACATCGGGGAAAAGAACAGGTCATACTGGTCAGTGTGAGCGTACAAATACTGGAAGACCTGGATGCTGATGAGTTTCACTTGCTGGCACAATCTGCTGATGCTGAAATTCTGCAACATATTCATACACAGCGCCTCCGTCCGGACCCGAAGCTGTTTATCGGTTCAGGTAAGGCTGAAGAAATTGCCGAACAGGTCAAACTGCTGGATGCCAATCTGGTCATTTTTGATCATGCACTTTCTCCGGCTCAGGCCCGTAACCTTGAATACATGTTGAAATGCAGGGTTGTGGACCGGACTGAGCTGATTCTGGATATTTTTGCCCAACGCGCTCGGACGTATGAAGGGAAATTACAAGTTGAACTGGCGCAGTTACAGCATTTATCTTCACGTCTGATTCGCAGCCGTGGCAATCTTGACAGTCAAAAAGGTGGGATTGGCTTACGTGGCCCCGGGGAAACCCTCCTTGAAACTGACCGCCGCCTACTGCGGATTCGTATGGGTCAGCTTAAAGCCAAACTGGATAAAGTCCGTCAAACCCGCACCCAAGGGCGTGTTGCCCGTCAAAAAGCGGCTGTGCCGACAGTTTCTCTGGTGGGTTATACCAATGCCGGCAAATCCACCCTGTTTAATATTCTAGCCGGCAGCGATGTCTATGCCGCCGACCAGCTCTTTGCCACCCTCGATCCAACCCTGCGCCGTCTGGAATGGGACGGCATTGGCAATCTGGTTCTGGCCGATACTGTAGGTTTTGTCCGCAATCTTTCCCACTCGCTGGTGGAATCTTTTAAAGCAACGCTCGAAGAAACCCTGGAAGCTACGTTGCTGTTACATGTGATCGATTCCAGCAGTCCAGATATGCTGGAGCAGATTGAAGCGGTCGAAAAAGTCCTGCAAGAAATCGGCGCAGATGTACCGATGCTGCGTGTCTACAACAAGATTGATTGTAGTGGTGAAGAGCCAAAAATCATTTACCGACAACCGGGCCTGCCTGAGCGGGTGTATATTTCAGCCCATAGTGGCGCGGGTATTGATTTATTGCGTAAGGCTGTACATGAAGCCCTGATGGGGCAACTTCAGTCGTTTGAGCTGGTTCTGCAGCATGCACATGGCAAGTTACGTAATCAGTTATATAGTCTCAACGTCATTCAGTCTGAACATTATGATGAGGAAGGCCACCTGCATCTCAATATCCGGATTGCACCACAAAAACTGGAACAACTGATTAAACAGGCGCATTTACCCCTCGAGGACATTCTTGGCAAGCAGGCGCAACAATTCAAGCGTCCACTGGAAGAATTTGAAATCAAGACCAAGATCGAGTAAAACTTGATTATTAAACTTTTTATTAAATGACTACAATTGATGAACTGGATAAAAAATATCGACTGGCCAGCATGGATCGCCACTCTACTGCTGATTGTGTTTTTTCGTGAAGGCTCAGTATGGATCATGACTCAACTCAATCATCCCGAACTGGGAAATCTGGTCGGGCTGATCAGTCTGCTGATTGTACTGTTTACGTGGCGTTATTTTTCCAAACTGCCTCCACGTCTGATTGATACCAATAATAAACTGATGAAAGAAAGTGCCTTTGCCTTTTTGCCGATTAGTGCGGGTTCTTTGATCATGCTGATCCAATTGGGACAAAAGATTCCAGCCTTTATGCTGGTGCTGTGCCTGAGCACGCTTCTTCCTCTTTGGATCTACGCCAAAATGGCAAAACGCTGGTTATAGGAATCCCACATGCTCTCTATTCTGTATAGTTTTTTGATTACCCTGATCGCTTATCTGCTGGCCAAGCCGCTTAACCGTTTCATTCCACAAATTCCAGTCATTGTTTTTGCCATGTTTCTGGTATTGCTCATCCTGTTCGGATTCGGTGTTCCCTATGAACATTATATGGATGAGGTCAATCCGATCTTTAACCATCTACTCGGTTACGTAACAGTTGCCCTGGCGATTCCACTTGCTGCCATGCGCTATGATGACCTGCCTTTAAAAGCCATTATCGGGATTTTGATCTTTGCCAGTATCAGTGCCGTGGCTTTACCAATGGGACTGGCTTATCTGCTGCACATGTCTTCTACCGATATTATGGCTTTTGCCACTCGTGCAGTCACCACACCGATTGCCATCAATATTGCCACCTTACTTGAAGCCCCTATCAGCCTGACTATTTTAATTGTGATCCTGTCTGGTGTGATCGGTGCTGCTTTTTCACCGTTTATTTTAAGGCATATCAATGATGAACGCGCCTCCGGCCTGGCATTGGGACTGGCAGCACATGCGATTGGCACAGCACAGGCATGGCAGCGCGGCAGTGTTGCAGGACGCTATGCTGCATTCGGTATGGCGGTCAATGCCGTTTTCACTGCAATATGGCTACCATCATTTATCTTTTTTCTGCAAAAAATGTGACTAAACAATCATTTTTAAATGATTGTTTAGTCTATTAATTAAGCTTATTATCAATTTGTATTTTGTCATAAAGTAAAGGATGATTTTAATGAAAAAGATTAAATTGGTTTCCGCCCTTCTCTTGAGCAGCTTTTCAGGCATGATTTGGGCCAATGATATTACAGGGCTGTGGAAAAACATCGATGACAAAACAGGCTCTTCAAAAGCTGTTTTAGAAATCCGCCAAGAATCAAATGGCAGCTATACTGCTAAAATTATAAAAGTTACCCCGCGTCCAGGTTATACCCCGAAAGAAACCTGTGTTTCCTGCCCTGCCCCTTATACCAATAAACCAATCTTGGGCCTAGACGTACTGACCGGTCTTAAAGCAGACGGCGAGAACAACTACGTGGGAGGTAAAATCCTGGATCCGCTTTCAGGAAAAATCTACAGCACCAAAGCCAGACTGAGCCCGAATGGCAAGCGTATTACTTTACGCGGCTATGTGGGTGTCTCTGCACTCGGCCGCAGTCAAACATGGATTCGCCACGACTAGTTTAAGGCCTGCGCCAGAAGCATAAAACTGAATAAAAAATGTTTCAAATCCAAAAAAATAACCAGTATTCAACTGCAGAATCTAGGCCAATATCGCATATAAAAAATTAGATTCGGCACTTGAATGGCAAGTGGTCAAGGGGGAAATAAAGATGCAGAAAAGTATAATATGGGCATCACTCGCAGGTTTACTTTCATTCAGCTCAGCACTTTTTGCTCAAGGTCTAAGCGGTATTTGGCAGCAAATTGACGATAAAACGGGATCACCTAAAGCACTGATTGAAATTCGCCAGGAGCACAACGGCACATATACGGGGAAAATCACAAAAATTACCCCGCGTCCGGGCTATACACCCCGGGAAAAATGCGTAGACTGCCCTGCGCCTTATACCAATCAGCCTATTCTCGGTTTAGATATCTTTCAGAACTTAAAAGCTGATGGTCAAAACATGTATTCGTCAGGCAAAATCCTTGATCCGCTTTCAGGCAAAGTCTATAACCTGAAAGCGAAGCAGTCTGCCAATGGCAAACGTCTGCTTTTACGAGGATATATCGGCATCTCTGCGATTGGTCGTACACAAACCTGGATACGCCTAGAATAAAACACCTATATCAATGCATGCGTTTAGCGCAATTCATTTAAAGATATTAATGAACTAAAATTTAAAATCGGGGGATAGCTCGTATTGTATGCAGAGATTTTATAGTGGTATAGGATATAACAGCGGCTGGGCAATCCACCTTGACCAGATCTGACTTCGTTATCCGCTCAAGCTATAAATGATAAAAAAGCCACGTTTAAGTGGCTTTTTTATGTGGAGTGTCATGCGACCGGATTATCAATTGCAAACATCTGCTGATCTTCCAGACGAAAAGCCATTAACTGATGGCCCCAGACACAACCGCCATCTACGTTTTGAATTTTTTCAGTAATTGTTTGGCCTTGCAGGGCAGCCCAATGACCAAAAAGAATCTGATGGGTCTGTGCCGCAGGCGACTCAAACTCGAACCAGGGTTTAAAGTCTTCCGGCATTGGATCATCCAACGCGTCTTTAAAACTATAATCCAGACGTCCTGCTGCATCGGTTAAACGCATACGGGTCAAATAGTTAACGATACAGCGGATCCGTTCATGCCCTTCAAGCTGATCCGACCATAAAGATGGCTCTTTACCAAACATCTCATTCAGGAAAGCATCCACAATTTCAAAGTCATCATGAGCAATGACCGTTCCGACTTCCTGGGCCAGTTCAGCCGTTTTAGCCGCATCCCAAAGTTTTGGAATACCGGCATGAGTCAAAATAGTCTGTGGATTTGGAAACAGGCAGAGCGGCTGTTTACGCAACCAGTCAATCAGATCATCACTGTCGATGGCATCAATCACATCACGGACATTGTCCTGATCTTTAATCGGCTTAATCCCACGTGCATAAGCCAGTAAGGTCAGATCATGATTGCCCAATACCGTTGCAGCAGCCCCATAATCAGCCAGCTTTTTAACAAAACGCAGTGCTCCCAGCGAATCTTCACCGCGCGCCACCAGGTCGCCAGCAAACCAGATAAAGTCCTGATCAGGATCAAACCGAATTTCTTTCAGTAAGGCTTTCAAGGCTGCAAAACAACCCTGCACATCCCCAATCACATAATTGTATCGAACCATGCGTGCCATAAGATTAATTTACCATTTGATCTGATAATGCTACAAATTGAGCCAGTGTCAGGGTTTCTGGCCGCGCCATCGGATCGACCCCCGCCTTTTCAAAGCCTTCTTCTGCCAGCATTCCTTTCAAGCTGTTACGTAAGGTTTTACGACGCTGGGTAAATACATGCGCGACCAGACGTGCCAAGGCTTTTTCATTTTTTGCCACAATCGGTTTAGTTACATAAGGTTCTAAACGGAATACTGCAGAAGTGACTTTTGGAGGGGGATTGAACGAGCCTGGCGGGACTTCAAACAGGAAAGTCGGCTTGCAGTAATATTGAATCATCACCGACAAACGGCCATATTCTTTGGTATTCGGCACGGCCGTAATACGATCTACCACTTCCTTTTGCAGCATAAAATGCATGTCTTTGACTTTTTCACCAAATTCCAAGAGATGAAACAGTAGAGGTGTTGAAATATTATAAGGTAAATTACCCACGACACGTAACGGGCGACCTTCCTGAAAAAGTTCAGTAAAGTCATATTTCAACGCATCGGTTTCTACAATGGTTAAGCGTTCAGGATAAGGCACACGACCCGGTAAGCCTGCTGCTAGGTCACGATCCAGTTCCACCACCGTCAAGGCATCACATTCACCAATTAACGGAGAGGTTAAAGCAGCCAGACCTGGTCCAATTTCCACAATATTGTCACCCGGACGCGGGTTCACAGAACGGACAATTTTAGCAATGACACGTTGGTCATGTAAGAAGTTTTGACCAAAACGCTTGCGCGTATGATGCCCTTCATCTTTCGGGTTTAAGGCATTAATTTGATACATAGACATTTCCAACGTGTAAAAAAGACAAGATCACTGACGCGCTAGATCCAGCGCTAAATCCACAGCTACATGCAAGCTTGAGCTTTTTGCAAGACCACTACCTGCCAGGGAGAGAGCTGTGCCATGATCGACCGAAGTACGGATGAACGGTAAGCCCAAAGTAATATTGATGGCTTCACCAAAGCCCTGAGATTTTAACACAGGTAAGCCCTGATCGTGATACATCGCCAGAACCGCATCAGCATCTTTTAAATTTTCCGGCGTAAATAAAGTATCGGCAGGCAGGCTCAGACTGAGGTTAATACCCTGAGCACGATAGCTTTCCAGCACCGGATTAATCACTTCGATTTCTTCCATACCCAAATACCCCCCCTCACCCGCATGCGGATTCAGGCCACACACTAAAATATGCGGATGCTGGATTTTAAATTTGGATTTCAAGTCATGAATCAGAATATCAATTACCTGATGCAAGCGCTCAGGTGTAATAGCCTCCGCCACTGCACGTAAAGGTAAATGTGTGGTGGCTAAAGCAACACGCAAGGTTTTAGTGGCCAGCATCATTACCACGCGCGGCACGCCCGCAAATTCCTGGTAATATTCGGTATGTCCGCTAAAATGAATCCCGGCTTCATTCATCACGGACTTCTGTACGGGAGCCGTTGCCACGCCTACACTTTTGCCCGTCATGGCATAATCAGCCGAGCGACGTAATTGCTCCAGCACATAGGCGGAGTTATACGGATTCAGCTCTCCTAAAATAACCTCCTGTTCTAAAGACACATGCTCCACATAAAGCTGGCCTTTTTCTGACGAACAGCTTTGTCCTGTATATTCAACCAGCTTCACCTGCTGGTTCAAACAGTGTGCCCGGGCTTCTAACAGGCTCATATCTGCCAGCACCACCACCGGCCGTTCATCCACACGTTCTGCAAGGCTTAAACAGATATCCGGACCTATACCCGCAGGTTCACCACTCGTCACATATAAAGGCAGCATGATTGACTCAAATTAAAGCATATGCCTCAAGTATACCGCCTGCAGATTCCATATTCATGCCTATTAAAAAGCTATCTGATATTAATAGGAGCTGGAATATGTACCAATTCAGAGACAGTGCTGACACAAAGTTGTAAGACAAAAAGAATCAGATAAATGAATCATGACTAAGCAGATAGCAACATAACCCTGAGCATTCAGCAACAGCATACTGATACTGACTGCACTCTACATTAGCACCGGTAGCAGTGGTAAATATGAATTAAGATATATCCACAATCTTGGTAAATGCATCCATTCCAGAAGCAATGCCATAATCAATTCCAGTGCCTGCAGAGATAAAAAACGGAATACGCCGCCAAAGCTGAATTTTGCAAATTGAGAAATCGTAAAGTCGGCTGGCTAATCTATTTTAGCCACCTTCTCAGCCTTATTTTCGAGGGAAAGGTTGATTCTTTTTATCCTGTGTTGTTATTTTGATCGTGGTTGAGGGCTCAGAAAAGCGGAAGTTTCATTACTTCCTTTTCTTTATGCTCTACTATATAATGCAGCGCTTGGAATTCTTAATTTTCATTTGTGATTCTTCACGTATTCGTTTAGAATCTCGTCTCCTTTTTGTTTGGACAGCTTCCATAGTCCAAACCAACTATAATAGGTAGTGGTTTAATGAAAACTCTCAGCGCTAAGCCAGCTGAAGTTCAACACGACTGGTACGTTGTTGATGCTTCTGGCAAAACTCTAGGTCGCCTTGCGACGGAAATCGCTCGTCGTTTACGCGGTAAGCACAAGACTTGTTATACTCCTCACGTTGACACTGGCGACTACATCGTTATTATCAATGCTGAGCAAGTTCAAGTGACTGGTAACAAGGCACTTGATAAGAAATACTATCGCCACACTGGTTTCCCTGGTGGTATCCGTGAAACTAATTTTGAAAAACTAGTTGCTCACAAACCAGAAGAAATCTTCCAACGCGCTGTAAAAGGCATGTTGCCAAAAGGTCCTCTTGGTTATGCAATGATCAAGAAAATGAAAGTGTACGCTGGTGCTGAGCATCCTCACACAGCTCAACAGCCACAAGTTTTGGACATCTAAGGGATACAGCACATGGCTACTAATTATGGTACAGGTCGCCGTAAGACCGCAACTGCACGTGTTTTCTTATCTGCTGGTACTGGTAAACTCGTAATCAACAACCGTTCACTTGAACAATACTTCGGCCGTGAAACAGCTCGTATGATCGTTCGTCAACCTCTAGAGCTTCTTGAAGCCACTGAGAAATACGACCTTTACATCACTGTTGCTGGTGGCGGTATTGGTGGTCAAGCAGGCGCTATCCGTCACGGTATTACTCGTGCACTGATCGCTTCTGACGACACACTCAAATCTGCTCTTCGTCAAGCTGGTTTCGTTACTCGTGATGCTCGTGAAGTTGAACGTAAGAAACTTGGTTTACGTAAAGCGCGTAAACGTCCTCAATTCTCTAAACGTTAATTCGTTTACCGGATTGGACAAAAAAACCTTGGATTATCCAGGGTTTTTTTATGGCTTATTTATTTTCATCCAGTTTGATTTCTTAGTGCTTATTGCTCATATATATCCCTCCCCCAGTTCCCCTCATGACACCAAAAAGATCTAGTGAAATAATAACGCGCTACACCAATCAAAACAAACAGCGATACTACAACTCCTTTAATTCAAGGAAGCTGTTTGAACATTTTTTAGCATATTTTCCTTTAATTATTTTCTTATAACTTAAAGAGACAAATATCAATTCATCTTTGATGCTTGGTGCTTTTTGGGGCGAATTTTAGTATCCTAGTCCATCTATTAGAATTTGTTCAGGATTTATGACAGTCGAAAGTGCGCCTCTTCAAGGAATTACCTTATATAGTCATGCCGATGACTTTCGCTCCCATTGGATCCGCTACGTACTTGCCGAAAAACAAATAAAATACAACCTGATTTTAGTCGATCATGACGATGCAGATCTGGCCAGCCTAAATCCGTATAACCAGCTTCCCATGCTGATTGAAAATGAGCTCAAGCTGTTTAATAGCAATATTATTTCTGAATATCTGGATGACCGTTATCGCCAGAACAAGCTCTATGCCGATGCACCCATGCCGCGTGCAGAACAGAGACAGTATCTCTGGCGTTTTGAGCATGACTGGCTAAAACTGGCAGATATTATGTTGCGTCATCCCGATACGTTGGACCTGCAAGCACGCCAGCAGGCACAGCACCAGCTACGCGATATCCTGATTTCACTGACACCGCTGTTCCAACATTTTCCTTATTTTATGTCAGAGCACTTTAGTATCCTGGACTGCATGCTGTCACCCGTTTTTGTGCGTTTGCCAAGTATGGGGGTAGAATTACCTAAACAGCAATGCCGACCATTTTACTTATATTGTCAACGTATTTTTAGTCGCCCTGCATTTGTCAAATCCATGACCTTGCAGGAAAAAAACCGTTATCAAAAGCAATTGTCGAACCTATAGAGAACTCCCATGTCTGAACCAGAATTCAACTTAAGTCCTACCCGTCCTTATATGGCGCGTGCAATCTATGAGTGGATTTGTGATAACAATATGACACCTTATCTACTTGTCGATGCGACTCAGCCTCATACCATGGTACCAGAGCAGTTTGTTAAAGATGGGCAGATTGTTCTAAATATTGTGCCTCATGCGGTTCATGCCCTAAACATCAGCAATGACAACATCAGCTTTTCTGCACGTTTTGGCGGTGTCTCGCGTGATATTTACGTACCAATGGCAGCAGTAGTAGGGATTTATGCCCAAGAAAACGGTCAAGGCCTGTTCTTCGACCCAAGTGAATATGAGCATATCCAAAATGAAGAAGATGCTTTAAAATCAAGCACTGAAAAG
Source organism: Acinetobacter sp. RF15B (assembly GCF_007558235.1). NCBI lineage: Bacteria > Pseudomonadati > Pseudomonadota > Gammaproteobacteria > Moraxellales > Moraxellaceae > Acinetobacter > Acinetobacter sp. RF15B. The sequence continues at coordinate 45,009 of NZ_VLSR01000021.1, forward strand.
CAACCTGAACCAACCAAGAAAAAACCAACGTTAAGGTTATTAGATTAAATAAAAATGGAGCAAGTGTATGGCTTTTGATTTGGTACAATATTTTGTTGAACAGATAGAAACTCAAAAGCCTGAGCTTCTACAAAACCATACAAAAGAACAAAGACGAGAATATATTTCTGAAATTAATGCGCTGACTTTAGGTAAATTAATTACACAGTGGCGCGATAATCCACAGAAAATTTATAACGAAATCACGCATCCTGATGAACTTTATATTCTGGAGATTTCCCGTCATCTCACCACACGTCCGGAAAATAAATCAGATCTGCCACGCAGCGAGCTTGAGCATCTCAGCGCTGAAATTTTTCATTTGCAATTGTCTGAATTAAAACAATTGCATGACACCGCCAATCATAACCTGAATAGCATTCAGGAATTGCTGCTGGGTCAGATTGAGCATTTGTCAGGTCAGGCAGATGATTGGGTTTGGGCAACAAATAATCTAACGGAACTTAAAGACTCTAAACCCATTCCTCAAGAAGAGCTATCATTAGAGACTTCAATGAAGGAGTTTAATCACATGGTTAACCAAAATACTCAGCATGTTACAGTTGAAGCAGAAGAAGTTGTCCTCATCAATGTTCCGGGCTGGGCAAAAGTTTTAGAGCCTGTTGTTGCAATTGTGATTTTATGGATCTTAGCAAGTGCTTTAATGCAATTATTTGTATAAGCAGCCCCTCAACTTTTGCAACACCCGGTTAAACCCCTAATACTTTAGAGTATTAGGGGTTTTATATTTAGAGCGCTATACCACGTCCAAATTAAACATAAATGGGCTAATACAGTTAACTGTGAACCTCTCAAACACCTCTCCAACTAAAATCATCTTCTCTGGCTCAAGTGCTAATAGCCATTGCTTAAATGTCATTCAGATAAGTAGCTGTAAATCAGCACTCTAATAGATGAAATACTGTAGACAAGCGATGATTTGAACCTAGGCTTCTGTTTGTATGCCATCCTGCACCATAATCAATGCTTTTATAATATAGCTCCTAGAAGACTGTGAACCTAAATATTTGGAGGTAAATACTGCGGATGACTCATATAGATAACGATGTAATTCGTTTATTTCTTTTCATTTTATAAAAAAGAAATCCCCCTGCTTTTTAGCAGGGGGATTTTTGAATAATGAGCTGGCGATGACTTACTCTCACATGGGTAACCCCACACTACCATCAGCGCAAAGAGGTTTCACTTCTGAGTTCGGGAAGGGATCAGGTGGTTCACTCTTGCTATGGTCGCCAGC
>NZ_VLSR01000022.1:0-45482 GCF_007558235.1 Acinetobacter sp. RF15B
CAATCTTGGCTCATCAATTTTCTGACAAATTCTCTCAAATAAACTTCGAGTAATTTAAACCAATCAATCAATGATAATATTTCGATCAATCAACCAGTAAAAATCCACACAAGTTGTTCTTCATAATCTCTTAATGATCTTTCTAATACCTCGTCAGTATTAGATGCTGGACTTCGACAATCCCAAACAACTCAACGCTTCGCGCTTCGTTCGTTCCGGCTATCTCGTCGGTATGGGGTGCATTCTAGAGGATTTCTAAAGCTTTGCAAGCCCCTATTCAATATATTTTTCACGTATGTTTCTTTTTTCTACGAAAACGATATAAAAATTGGTTTTTTATCTAAATTTTAAGCATTTTCTTGCCTATAAACCCACTAACACAAGCTTTGTTTTTATTTTCACCCTATTTACTTAGAGCTAATTACGATCAAAAATTCTCGCCCTCCGGCTTTTTATCCGGAATCTCACCCTTGAGTGAGCAGTTTTCCAGCATCACTTCAAAAATAAATTTATTTATTTGAAAAATAAGCTCTCTATTCACTTTAAAAATAGTCTGCCTCTTGAATTTCCTGATGAGGCTTTATATTCAGAGCTTTTTTCTGTAGTGCTCTAGAAGAAATCTGCCTAACTCTTAAATACTCTTCCGCGTGTGGATTTTATTTTTATAACTCTTTTCATTCAGCTAAATGAGTGAAATTTTCTCTACCTATGCTATCTACTCCCATTTCCATAAATCCTGCCTTGATACGCCTTATGCGCCCCTAGTTAAAACTGTTATAAAGAAGCGATAAAAAAAAACAGCTGTATTCTTTAAAATAGAGTCAATATCACTTTAAAAGTAGAATAACTATTCTTTAATACAAATTTACGTAAAGAAAAATTTTAGCCCCGGAACATATTTTTCATCAAAAAAACATCTTCAGCAGGATATGCACTCTTAGTTTTTGGGGAGGCTTAAAAACATGCTGCTTTTCTGAGTTTTCCAGTTGAAAGCTATTTTTGGTATTTTGACGGGTCCAATCAGCCAGTCAATTAACGGCTGGCGATTTCAAGACACGCTAACTCTATATAAGCTCAGAAATGAGATTTAAGAAAATAAAAAAGGAAGAGATCTCTCCCAAAACCTCTTCCTTGAATTGAATCTTTACCCGATCCAGTATGTCATTGTTATTGTTATTCGCTAATTGCTTAAAAAGAACCCTATACAAGAGGCTTTCCAAGTTATGGGGTGATTTATGCCCCATTACCCTCTAGATGCGCTGTAAACCAATTCTCTAGACGAATAAATCTTATACACAAAAATATTCAAACGCAAGCGGTTTGGAAAAATTTAATTCTTGTTTTTATAAGGTTTTTTTGAATTTGCTTATTTGAATTTTAGATATAGCGGACAACAAAAAAGCAGACCGAAGCCTGCTTTTATTTTCAATCACTTATAAATTGCATCAGTCCGTAAAAATCACTTTGGCAATCGCTTTTTTGCTGGCCTGAACAATTAAAGTCACATTTTCTTTTACTGAATACGAAGCATCCACTTCTTTCCAGTCGACTTTAACTGCACCACGTGCCACCGCATCTTTGGCTTGAGCAGCATTTTTTACCAGACCCGCTGCACGCAGTATGGAAGCAATAAAGATTTCACCCCCAAACTCAGAACGAGAAACAGTAATTTCAGGCGTACCTTCAGGCAGCTCACCTTCCGTAATCAAGTTGCCCGCACCTTTATGGGCATTGGCAGCCGCTTCCGCCCCGTGGAAACGCTCTACCAGCTCAAGTGCCAGAATTTTCTTCACTTCTTGCGGATTACGGCCTTCAGCCACTTCTTTTAACAGCTGCTGAATCTCTTCAATCGTTTTAAAGCTCAGTAGATCGAAATAACGTTCGATCAGCGCATCCGGCATGGACAGCACTTTTTGATACATGGCACCTGGTGCATCAAATACACCAATATAGTTGCCCAGAGATTTAGACATTTTATTGACACCGTCCAAACCTTCAAGGATAGGCACTGTAATACATACCTGTGGCTCTTGATTATAACGACCTTGTAAAGTACGCCCCATCAACAGGTTAAAGGTTTGATCGGTCCCGCCCATTTCCACATCAGCTTCAAGCGCAATCGAGTCATAACCTTGTACCAGCGGATACAGAAACTCATGAATAGCGATTGGCTGGTGGCTATTATAACGCTTGGTAAAGTCATCACGTTCCAGCATACGTGCCACAGTTTGCTGTGAAGCCAGTTGAATCAGGTCTGCCGCAGTTCTTTGCTCAAACCACTCAGAGTTAAACACCACCTTGGTTTTGTTTGGATCAAGGATCTTAAACACTTGTTCCTGATAGGTTTTTGCGTTTTCTAATACTTGCTCACGTGACAGTGGCGGACGTGTTGCACTTTTTCCACTTGGGTCGCCAATCATCGCGGTATAGTCGCCAATCAGGAAAAACACCTCATGCCCCAGGTCCTGAAACACTTTTAACTTATTGATCAGAACTGTATGCCCCAAATGCAGGTCGGGCGCAGTCGGGTCAAAACCCGCTTTAATTTTTAAAGGACGATTCTGCTTTAATTTCTTAAGCAGATCTTCTTCAGAAATAATTTCATGGGTGCCTCGCTGAATGAGAGCAAGTTGTTCTTCAGCAGGTAGGAAATTTGACATCACAAAATCCAAATACATCAGTTATTCAATTTGTACGATATACTATCACTTTTTCAGCATATTGCAGGCTTAAGAATAACCATGACAGCGATCTATATTGGGGTAATGACCGGCACAAGCATGGATGGTGTCGATATTGTTGCTGCTTCTTTTGATCCTCTTCAGCTTCATGCCACCCTTACTTTAGCATTTGATCCCGACCTGCGGGATGAGCTGATGGCCCTAACCTTACCGGATGACAACGAAATTGACCGGATGGGCAAAGCAGATGTGGCGTTAGCCCAGATGATTGGTCATGGCATTAACACCCTGATTGAAAAAAATAATTTGGACAAAGCCCGGATTAAGGCAATTGGTTCGCATGGTCAGACCATTCGCCATCGCCCCGAGCATGGTTTTACCCTGCAAATTGGCGATCCAAATATTATTACTGAAATTACCCAGATTCCGGTGATTTCTGATTTTCGTCGTCGCGATCTGGCCGCAGGCGGTCAGGGTGCTCCCCTGGTACCAGCCTTTCACCAGGATCTTTTTCAGCATGACACCATTCACCGGGTGATTTTAAATCTGGGCGGGATTGCCAATGTCAGTATGCTGCCTGCCGGACAACCTGAGAAAGTATATGGCTTTGATACCGGCCCCGCCAACATCCTGATGGATGCCTGGTGCCAGCGTTATACCGGCCAGCCTTATGATGAAAATGGCAACTGGGCTGCTTATGGCACCCCGATCCGTAGCCTGCTTGACCGTTTACAGTCACATAACTATTTTTCTAAAGAACCGCCCAAAAGCACCGGACGTGAAGACTTTAATCTGGAATGGCTGGATGAGCAGATTCTGGACTGGCGCAGTGACCTGGACTACGACGAGCTGGAAGATACACCGGAAAATATTCAGGCCACGCTAATGAAATTGACCACACGTGCAATTAAAAAAGCGATTTACCGTTCGGGACTGGAGACTGGTGAAGTCTATGTCTGTGGTGGGGGTGCCTATAACTCACACCTGCTGGAACAGTTACGCTGGCGCTTGCGCAAACATGAATGGAGTGTACAAACCACGGCTGATTTAGGCCTCAGTCCGACCTGGGTAGAAGCCACAGCGTTTGCCTGGCTGGCCATGCGTTTTATAAAACAACTGAGTGGAAATTTACCTGCTGTTACCGGAGCCACGGGGTATCGTGTCCTGGGTACAATTACATCCACCTAAATTTATAAGGATTAACAGGCCCTTCTCCCTTTAGGAGAAGGTGAGGATGAGGGAAAGTGTTTATAAACCCCTCTCCCTGAGAAGCATGCTTCGCAAGTCTCCTGCAAGGAAAGGGAAAACTCACCACAAATTAAGATCCTGCTTAACGCATCATCAACTTGGCATTTTCATTGCGGAAGGCACGTAAAATCTGCTGGCCAGCTCGTCCTGTCGGATTGAGACCCAAACGGATTTGCTCCTGACGAATAGCCTGCCGGGTTTTATCGCCAATTAACCCATCGACTGTACCAATATCATGACCACGATTTAACAGGAATTGCTGAATTTCACGGCGCTCCATACGTGAAGTGCCCGGATCATCTGTTGGCCAGGCAGTCAGCAGACCACCTTTGCCCTGCAAACGATCAGATAAATGTGCAATAGCCAGTGCATAGCTTTCGGCCGCGTTATAACTATAAATCGCATCAAAATTCTTAAATACTAAAAATATCGGACCATTTGGACCTGCCGGTGCTAACAGGCCAGCCTGTGAAGCCTCCGATAGATTGCCCTGCACTAAAGCTGTACCATCGGCACGTACAAGACCACGGTTTACCCAACTGCCAAGTGATTTTTTATTACGCCGGCCTTCACCAGAGATTGACATGTTTTGCGGAATTTTCACCTCAAAACCCCATGGCTGACCGGTCTGCCAGCCCCGCTTGCTTAAAAAGTTGGCGGTTGAGGCCAAGGCATCGGGAATACTTGACACCAGATCACGACGACCATCACCATCAAAATCAACTGCAAGCTCATTATAAGTCGATGGCATAAACTGAGTATGACCAAAAGCACCCGCCCAAGACCCCTTAAGCTGCTCTTCGCGCACATCACCACGCTGTAACAGCTTCATGGTGGTAAAAAATTCACCCTGGAAATACCCTTGGCGACGACCTTCACAACTCAATGTGCCCAAAGACTGCAATAAAGGATATTTCCCGGAAATATCACCAAAATTACTTTCTACTCCCCAGACCGCTACAATAGTTTCCGCTGGTACACCATAAACTGCACTCACCCGGTTTAGCACATCACGATGCTGTTGTAGCTTTTGTCGGCCGAGCTGAACTCGTTCTTCATCTACCAAGCCAGATAAATAGTCCCAAATTGGGGTTGAAAATTCAGGCTGATAATTCAGCTTTTCAATGACCGAATAATCTGGGCTTAAATGTTGCGTATAACGGTCATAACTTGCGCCACTCACCCCCTGAGCAATCGCCCGGCCGCGCAAATTCGCCAAACAGCGTTGAAAATCATTTTGAGCTGCATAATTTACTGGATTATTTGAAATAACTGTCGAAGCAGAAGACAAATCAGTCGGCGCGACACGTTGTCCATTAATCACCAGTTCGGCCTGGGCCTGGGAGGCAGCCAAAAGCAGAGAACCTATCGAAAGTGCAAGCCGTTGCATAAAACCCCTGAATATTTAAATTTCGAATTATTACTTCTACCTTAGCAGCTCATCTTTAAATTTAAAGCGACAATAGGTAAATTTAAATTCATATTTTCTCCACTTTTAAATTCATTTTGTAGTTTTTAAATTTAAAACCACTTATCCACAAGCAGACTTTAAATTCAAACCACCAACATTCTTTGAATTCAAAACTGAAATTCTAAAAATATTTTTAAATTCAAAAGATATTGCGGATAAATCACATTAATAAACAAAGCCCTGTATCTCTTAAGTCTTTAAATATCTAACTTTTTATTTTTAAATTCATTTTACAGCGATCAGGCTGCTTTAAATTCAAAACTTTAAATTCATTCACAGCTACTTAAATTTGAATTCATATTTTTTGAATTTAAAACCAGGTTTGAATTCAAACTACAGTTTTAAATTTATTGTTTTGAATTTAAATTCAAAGCACAAGACCGGTTTTAAATTCCCCTCAGCCTTAGACTTATCCACAGCACAATCTCAAAAGATGAACATCGAGCAGAGTTCAATTTAATTATTGCCGGTCTATTCAATTGCTCGGTTTATAAGCAATTAAGTTAAAAAGTAATCCAAGCAATAGCAGGGGGATTGAAAAGAGGCGCAATCATGCCTGAAACCAGACAAATAAAAAAGCGACCACAGATGTGATCGCTTTTTTTATCAGCAAGTTAAAGTTTAGATGGTCATATCTTCGCTCAATGCTAACGGATTCGGTAAAATTTTCGCCAATTGGCGGCATAACCCGGTCAGTTGACTGCTGTCAGTGGGCATTAAGGTGATATGGCCAATCTTGCGGCCTTCACGCTCTGACTTGTTGTACAGATGCAAATGCGCACCGTCCAAAGCCAGTACTTCTGCTGATTTTGGATGCTGTCCAATGATATTTACCATCACCGTTGGACGTATCACTTCAGTAGAACCCAAAGGCAAGCCAGCTACTGCACGGATATGGTTTTCAAATTGCGAGCAGACTGCACCTTCGATCGACCAGTGGCCTGAGTTATGCACACGTGGCGCCATCTCATTTGCATATAAGCCTTTGTCTGTCACAAACAGCTCAAGCGTCAACACGCCAACATAATTCAAATGATTCAGCAGGCGAGTGATGTAGTCTTGCGCGACAGGTTGCAAGTCGGCACTGTGGGGTGCAGGAACAATCGAGTGCGACAGAATGCCATTGTGATGATGATTTTCTGCCAGTGGCCAGGTTTTGACCTCACCATTTTGACCGCGCACCGCGATAATCGACACTTCACGCGAGAAGGTCACAAAACTTTCTGCAATCAGAGAACCCGCAGGGCCAAGTTCAGCCCAGGCCTGATCAATTTGTTCCGCGTTACGCAATACAAACTGGCCTTTGCCATCATAACCGCCTGTAGCTGTTTTCAATACAATTGGCAGACCGAGTTCAGCAACCGCAGCTTTCAGGCTGTCCAGTGAATTCACCGCTTTATACGGCGCGACCGGAATGCTCAGCTCATCAAACAGGGCTTTTTCAGACAGACGGTTCTGTGCAATGGCGAGAGCCTGACGTGGCGGATGCAGGTCTTTGTTTTGAACCAGTATATCGACATCTGCCAGGGGAGTATTTTCAAACTCCAGACTGAAAACATCTGCACTGTTGATGAAGTCCTGTAAAGCGTTATCGGCTTGAGTTGAAATCACCCGACCCAACGCTTTCGATGGGCAGTCGGCAGATGCTTCAAAGAAGGTACATTGAATATTTAGTGGCAGGGCTGCTTGCGCCATCATCCGGCCCAGCTGGCCGCCACCAAAAATACCGATGGTTTTATCCATGTGTGTTGTCCCGTGTTCAGCCTGGCTTACATTTGACCTGGAATATTGTTGCTTGCGACTTTCTCAGTCTGTGCCGCACGGAAATCTGCGACATTTTTGGCGATGTCAGCACGGGTTAAACCTAAAATCTGCGCCGCCATAATGGCCGCATTGGTTGCACCGGCAGGACCAATTGCCAATGTACCTACCGCAATACCCGCTGGCATTTGCACGATAGAAAGTAATGAATCTACACCGTTTAAAATTGAAGATTTTACCGGTACGCCGAGCACCGGCAGATCGGTTTTCGCAGCACACATACCTGGTAAATGTGCTGCACCACCCGCACCTGCAATAATCACCTGGATACCGCGTTCTCGTGCTGTTTCCGCATATTCAAATAAACGGTCTGGGGTACGATGCGCAGACACCACTTCCGCTTCAAATGGGACGCCAAGTTGTTTTAACATATTGGCAGTGTGTTCGAGGGTAGCCCAGTCTGACTGAGAACCCATGATAATTCCAACGAGAGGAGTGTCTTGTGAAGCGGCCGCATTCATTGCAATGTTTCCAGAGATAATTAAGAGAGATAAATCTCGACGAGAGCCAAGCTTTAATAAGAACTCACTATTATAGACCGAAATTTCAACTTCATAAAATTTAACGGTCAAACTAAGACGCGATTTTGATGGTTTTCATCAGATTTAAAACAACTGACAGAAAATCGCCGAGCAGGGGAGTCCCGGCCAAATAGGGCTTGTAAAAATAAATCCTGATTTTTTTGTCATTGTAGAGTAGGGTTTTGATGGATTCATACAGAGGATTAAGTGGAGTACTTGCAAAAAATAGACTGTTTAAGCTCAGAATCATTTTGCCGCCCCTATTTACAACAGGCGCCGGCCTGATCAGTCGGGTAGAGCACCTGGCGCTTTCTTCTTTACGCTAAATAAGAGCCATAAAGAAAATATAGATTTTAGATTTTAGATTTTAGCATTCAAGCCAATACTGAGCGGAAAGCAACACAACTGGATCAGGCCAAGCCGCAGGGCGAAAGCTTTAAAGATGGACCAAATAAAGGTAAGTTTTGAATATTTTAATATATAGAAGGACTTCAGGCTGAAGCCCTTATCAGCTCCTATTGGAAGGCTATATAAAAAAATCTGAGTAAACTATGGACTGACTGATATTCAGATCATAAAAACCGTTTTAATAGTTAGGCACTACGAAATACAAAATAGATACAGCCACACAGACATACCGCCGCCCATAGATAGTCCAGCTTAAAGGGCTGCTTGAACAGAAAAATCATAAAAGGCACAAAAACCAGCAGAGTCACGACTTCCTGAGTGATTTTCATTTGTCCCACAGCCAGCCCCTGTTGCGCCAGCAATCTGGTTGCCGGAATCATCAGGCTATATTCGAATAGGGCAATGATCCAGCTCAACAGGATCGCTTGCCAGAGTGGCGCATCATGCGGCAAAAATTTAAGATGACCATACCAGGCCAAAGTCATAAAACAGTTGGCAATCACCAATAGAAAGAGAGTTGGTAGCATCTGCACGCACCCTGTAAAACGATCCAGCTTATTTTACGGTTTATTGAGCCCAAAGGTAGGCGGGGAAACTTGAAATTTTTCCTGACTTTGTCGGTAAAACCGGATTAAAAAAATCCCACAGGAATGCTTGAACTTTGACTATCTTTTCAGTCTAAGCCTTGCTATCGTTGCTTGCAAATCGAATAAATCATGGCAACAGCACCTCTACAACGTGATGTGTCAGGCAAGAATGGAGTGAAGTAGATGCATCTGCATATTTTGGGTATTTGTGGCACCTTTATGGGTTCACTAGCACTATTGGCCCGCGATTTAGGACATCAAGTGACGGGTTCAGATGCGAATGTCTATCCACCCATGTCTACCCAACTGGAAAATGCAGGGATCAGCTTGATGCAGGGCTATGACCGTAGCCATTTACAACCGCATCCGGATCTGGTGATTGTCGGCAATGCCATGAAGCGCGGCATTGATGCAGTAGAATATATGCTGAATGAAGGCTTGCCATATATTTCAGGTCCCCAGTTTCTGGCAGATCATGTGCTACAAGGCAAACATGTGTTAGGCGTTGCCGGGACACACGGTAAAACCACCACCACCACCATGTTGGCCTGGATACTGGATCAAGCCGGTTTAAATCCGGGTTTCCTGATTGGCGGCGTACCTTTAGGTTTTAGCGAAAGTGCACGTTTAGGGGGCGGCAAATATTTCTGTGTCGAAGCAGATGAATATGATTCCGCCTTCTTCGACAAGCGTTCCAAGTTTGTGCATTACCACCCTAAAACGGTGATTTTAAATAATCTTGAATTTGACCATGCCGATATTTTCGATGATCTGGCTGCCATCCAAAAACAATTCCATCATTTGGTACGTACCATTCCCAGTGAAGGCCGCATCATTGCCCCTATCACTGAAACCCATATTGATGAAGTGCTGGAAATGGGCTGCTGGACTCCAGTGGTGCGCACCGCTTTAACTGCCAATGACACAGCAGAGCTCTATGCTGAACAATTGGTCGCAGATGGCTCACACTTTAACGTGCTGCAACACGGCGTGGTAAAAGGTGAAGTGAAATGGAACATGACCGGACAGCATAGTGTGGCGAATGCCTTGGCCGCCATTGCTGCGGCAGAACATGTGGGAGTTTCTATTGACAGCGCCTGCCAGGCCTTGTCGAATTTTGGCGGCGTGAAACGCCGGATGGAATTACTGGATACCGTAAAAGGAATTGAAGTCTATGATGACTTTGCTCATCATCCGACGGCCATTGAAACCACTTTAGAGGGTGCGCGCAAAAGTCTGGGGAAACGCAAGCTGTGGGCGATTATTGAACCGCGTTCAAATACCATGCGTATGGGCAGCCATAAAGAGGGACTGGCACATTCAGCCCGTCTGGCGGATGAAGTCATCTGGTATCAACCTGAAGGTCTGGACTGGGATTTACAACCGGTAATCGAGGCTGCACCCAACAAAGCCAAAGTCGTAGGTAGCCTGGAGGATATTATCCAAACTGTGCTCACTGAAGCAGGCGAGGGAGACGCCGTAGTAATTATGTCGAATGGGGGTTTTGGCGGCTTACATCAGAAATTGATTAATGCCTTAAAAGCCGGATAAACAGATTTGAAAAGCCCGCTTTGCGGGCTTTTTTATTTTTAAGGGTTTTTAGGCGGCGACATCCTCAAAACTTTTCTCACGTTTAAACATCACCTCGACATAAGAACAGGTCGGTACAATTTTCAGTTGTCGGTTACGGGCAAACTCTACCAATACATCCAGCAGTTGACGCGCTACCCCTTGACCGCGTAAACACTCATCGACCCAGGTATGATTGGCAATAATTTGATGTTCTCCTCGCCAAATATAACTGATTTTGGCAATCGGTTGACCCGCCTCATTCAAATGAAAAAATTCACCTTGCTGGCCATTATCGCTATGTTGAAACTGCATCGCTTACCCTCATTTTTTTTAATTAAACCGCTATCAGCATACTTTAAAATCCCTGATTTCAATATTATCTAAAGGTGAATAGGCAGCAAAAACTGACTTTATAAAAACTTAAAACTGCATCTGCTGCTACTTCGGGCTCTATGTTGTCTGTATTTCAATCATAGATGATATGTCAATTGCCACTTTACAGATCACCAGATAGGCAATAGGGAAGAATTAAGCATGGTCAATCATCAGAGCTTCAAACAGGCAAGTAGGGCAGCTGGATTTTACTGATTTGAACTTAGAAACATTTTTTTTCAGGCTTTCAACTTAACAAGTGGCCTCGTTCCCCCTAAAATTTAAGCTCAATACTCATCGTCACGTCCTATGTCATCTTCTGAAATTTCGGCAAATCCTACCCGCCAATGGGTATGTGTCATTGCTTTAGCCTGTGCTGCGTTCATTTTTAACACCACCGAATTTATTCCTGTCGCCTTGCTCAGTGATATCGGTCAAAGTTTTTCAATGTCTCCTACCCAAGTGGGACTGATGCTGACCATTTATGCCTGGATCGTGGCTCTGTTATCGTTACCGATTATGCTGCTGACCAAACAGATTGAACGGCGCTTGCTGCTCAGCACATTATTCGTGGTGTTTATTCTCAGTCATGTGCTGTCTTATTTTGCCTGGAGCTTTGAAATACTGGTCATGAGCCGGATAGGTATTGCGGTGGCCCATGCTTTGTTCTGGTCCATTACCGCCTCGCTTGCGGTTCGGGTGGCGCCCAAAGGTAAAGAATTTCAGGCACTGGGTTTGCTGGCCACCGGCACAGCGATGGCGATGGTACTCGGTATTCCATTTGGCCGCATGATTGGGGAAGCTTATGGCTGGCGCAACAGTTTTGCTCTAATTGGCATCGCTGCCACCGTCATTTGCCTGATTCTGGCCAAAACCTTGCCTTTACTGCCCAGTGTGAATTCTGGTTCTTTAAACAGTTTAAAAATTCTGGCCAGACGCCCGAGCCTGATGCTTGTCTTTGCACTCACCGTGATAGTTATCACGGCACAATTTACCGCTTATAGTTATATTGAGCCTTTTTCCCTGACTGTTGCCCAGTTCAGCTCGGCACAGACCACGACTTTATTGTTGATGTATGGCGGTGCAGGCTTTTTAGGCTCTTATCTATTTGGCCGCTATGCTCCCCAATTTCCAAAAATGACCATTCCATTTTTCAGCTTCGGGCTCATGCTGTCCATGCTGCTGTTATTGCCTTTATCCACTACAGTCTGGGGACTGAACCTGCTGTCGCTCTTATGGGGCATGAGCATCATTGGTTTTAGTCTAGCCCTGCAAGCAAAAACCCTTAACTTGGCCTCAGATGCCACCGATGTAGCCATGGCCATTTACTCAGGTTTATATAATGTCGGTATTGGCGGCGGTGCCTTACTCGGAGGCTGGGTTAGTGCAAGCATTGGGCTGGAGTATATTGGACTGGCCGGCGGCCTGCTTGCGGCTTTGGCTCTCTTACTGGCGCTTATTTTGGTGCGACAAACGGATTTTATTCATCCCCCAGTCTCCAGATAAAATTTGCGTAATTTCAATAAATATGAGATTCTTCACTCTCTTTGGAGTTGATCCAAAATAGAATTGAGTAGAACAAGGGGAGTAGCCTCCTCCAAACGTTTAACAATTGCGGTTCAACTTGTAAAACGTGTCAGAATATCGTCATTACACTTTGCAAAAAGTCGGTATCTGAGCATCTTGCTGCCACACTTTTAATGGGAAGTGTAACGGTAAGATGTAGGCAAGACCTTGATCATGTTGGTATAGATGTTTTTCATCTGACAACAGGTCAAGGTTTTTTTATGGCCAATTGTCAGATGTGGAGGATTCACATGGAAACAATTGGTACGCTCTGGCTGTATCTGGCTTTTTTCGGCATCGTTCTGGTGATGCTGTTTATTGATTTTCTAGGCTTCAAACAAAAACAAGGTCAGGAGGTAAAAGTCCGGACTGCGGCCTACTGGAGTATTGCCTGGGTCAGTGTCGCGACCTTATTTGGTGGCGGTTTATGGCTGTATCTGGAACAGACTGCAGGTACGGCAATTGCCAATGCCAAGGTCATGGAATACTTCGCCGGTTATCTGCTGGAAAAATCTCTGGCAATTGATAACGTCTTTGTCTGGCTGGTGATTTTCGCGGCTTTCGCCATTCCACCCGCGCTGCAGCGTAAATTGCTGCTCTACGGCGTACTCGGTGCGATTGTCCTCAGAACCATCTTCATTTTTATTGGCGCCTGGTTCGTGCAGGAATTCTCATGGATTTTATATATCTTCGGTGCTTTCCTGGTGTATACCGGCTTTAAATTCCTGCGTGGTCAGGGTGAAGAAGAAAGCAATATTGAAGATATGGCGATTCTGAAATGGCTGCGTAAACATATGCGCATCACCCCGCAGCTTGAGGGCGAAAAATTTTTTATCCATAAAGATAATTTACTGTGGGCAACGCCGTTGTTCCTGGTCTTGCTTCTGGTCGAAGCCTCGGATGTGATCTTTGCGGTCGATTCTATTCCGGCAATTTTTGCTGTCACGACCGATCCCTTCATTGTCCTTACTGCCAACCTGATGGCGATTTTGGGTCTGCGTGCGATGTTCTTCCTGTTATCGGGTGCAGCATCCAAGATGCATTATCTGCCTTATGGTCTCGGAATTATTCTGGTCTTTATCGGCTTTAAAATGCTGATGCTCGATGTATTCCATATGCCAATCTGGATTTCACTGAGCTTTATTGTGCTTGTCTTGACGATCACTGCGATCCTGTCGATTCGTCACAGCAAGAAATACAACGAAACCACGCTATAAAAACAATCCTCAAAAAAAGCCTGCATCAGCAGGCTTTTTTATTTTCAGATGACCTGATCACAGCTTCGGCTTAAGCTTGATAAACGCAGTCCACAGGGTCACGTTATAAATCATCTGAAGTAGGTTACAATCTGTTGAAAAAAGTAAAAACACAGGTGTTAATATGTCTTCTCGCATTGCAACCACAGCGGTTCGCGGTCGCTTCCTCGACATCCAGAATACCGTTGCCCAAGCACGTGAAATTCACGATCAGGTGCGTTATCTAGAAGATGGCTTGCTCATCAGTGAAAATGGCCAGATCCGATGGTTTGGCCACTGGGAAAAAGGCCAGCATTATCTGCCAGACGGGTTAGAAGTCAGCCATTATCCGGAGCAATTGATTGTACCGGGCTTTATCGATACCCATATTCACTTTCCGCAAACCGAAATGATGGGTGCTTATGGCGAACAGCTGCTGGAATGGCTGAACACCTATACTTTTCCTACCGAAATCCAGTTTCAGAACCCGGCCTATGCAAAGAAAATTGCTGATTTTTTTGTTCAGGAATTATTAAAAAATGGAACCACCACGGCACTGGTTTTCTGTACCGTACATCCGCAATCTGTAGATGCGCTCTTTGAAGCCGCTACGGCACAGAATATGCGCCTGATTGCCGGTAAGGTACTGATGGATCGTCATGCACCAGAAGCACTGACAGATACAGCAGAAACAGCTTATACAGACTCTAAAGCGCTGATTGAAAAGTGGCATGGGCGGGGACGGAACCTGTATGCGATTACCCCGCGCTTTGCCCCAACCTCGACTCCCGAACAGCTGGAAAAAGCAGGGCAGTTGAAAGCAGAATATCCGGATGTCTATGTTCACACCCATCTCAGTGAAAATCACAATGAGATTGCCTGGGTCAAAGACCTGTTTCCGGAACGTGAAGGGTATCTGGATGTCTATCACCATTATGACCTGACCGGGTCAAAATCGGTATTTGCGCATTGTGTACATCTTGAAGAATCCGAATGGGATTGTCTGCATCAGACCGATTCAGCAATTGCCTTCTGTCCCAGCTCCAACCTGTTCCTTGGCAGCGGCCTGTTTCCCTTGAAAAAGACGTGGGACAAAGAGGTGAAAGTCGGACTAGGGACCGACATCGGGGCAGGGACTTCATTTAACCAGCTGCAAAGCCTGAACGAAGCTTATAAGGTCCAGCAGCTACAGGGCGAGCAGCTTCCAGCTTTCGAAGCCTTATATCATGCCACCTTAGGCGGAGCCAAGGCCCTGAGCCTGGAGGATCGATTGGGCAACTTTAATATCGGTAAAGAAGCCGATTTTGTGGTACTGGAACTGAATGCCACTGCGCTTCAAGCACTACGCCAAAGCAAGGCGCAAAGTATTGAAGATACATTCTTTGCCCTGACCATGCTGGGGGATGACCGTAATATTGCAGCAACCTATATCTATGGACAAGCCCGCTATGTCAAAGCCTAGAGCGGATACCGCTGCTGGAAAATCGCGCCGTCGCAGGCTGCTGCTCTGGTCAGTGATCAGCGTAGGCTGTGCAACACTCTTAAAAAGGGATACGGCTTCCACCAAAACCTGATTACATTTACAGCCGATGAAACAGGTGCATCTCAGGTTTGGATGTATTAAAATTAGTGAATATTCAGGTGTTGCAAGTCAACACCTTTTTTATTTTTCAATTTTCAATTTTCAGGTATCTACCCATGACCGTTCAAATGAGCGTAATGATTTCCGCTGAAGAAATTCAAGCTAAAGTCAAAGAGCTTGGTGCTCAAATCGATGCACACTATGCCAATAGTGACAAAGAACTTGTGCTCATCGGTTTATTACGTGGCTCAGTAATTTTCATGGCGGACTTATGTCGCGCGATTTCCAAACCCCATGAACTGGATTTTATGACTGTATCCAGCTACGGTGGCGGTACAATTTCAACACATGATGTGAAAATTTTAAAAGATCTGGACGGCGAAATCCGTGCTAAAGATGTGCTGGTGGTGGAAGACATTATTGACTCAGGCAATACCCTGAGCAAGGTACTCGACATCCTGCAAACACGTGAACCGAATTCAATCCAGCTTTGTACTCTGGTCAGCAAACCTTCACGTCGTGAAATTGACCTAGACGTCCAGTTCCTCGGTTTTGAAGTGGAAGATAAATTCATTGTCGGCTACGGTCTGGACTATAACCAGAAATACCGTCATTTACCGTTTATTGGTGAAATCGGTCTCTAGGATTGCTTGCCCAAAGTGGCGATTGCCACTTTTTGTGCGGTAGGATTCAGTCCATACAGGCACAAAAACACTACACCCTGTTGCAGGACTCAACTTTTTTCTGTTTTTTGTTTACCTCAGTATGATGAATACATGATGTAAAAACAAAGACATGATAATAAGGAGCTTCCTCATGTGGACACTTATCGTTGCTGTTGTGATTGGTTTTGTTGCGGGCCTGATTGCACGGGCAATTCATCCCGGAGATGATAAAGCAGGTTTTATCGTCACCACTTTATTGGGTATTGCCGGCTCTTTACTGGCGACCTTCGGTGGACGTATGTTGGGGCTGTATTCAGCCGACTCTGCGGCAGGTCTGATTGCGTCCATTATCGGTGCTGTGATTATTCTGTTTATTTATAATATGGTCACGAAACGCAAAACGGTGTAAATCCACACGGACATCGCCCAAAACTAGGTAAAAAAGCACCAAATCTGGTGCTTTTTTATGGTCTGTATCTAGAGTCTGTTACAGAAACTTATAAAGTAAATTCCTTAAAAATCTGTTCAATCTGCTCGGCCGGATAAGCCCCCATCACCTTAAAACCATTGGAAAAAATAATGGCGGGTGTCCCATGAATGCCAAGCATCTGCGCCAGTTGGATATTGCGCTCGACCGGATTAGCGCAACTTTTTTTACTTTTAGGCGTGATGCCTTTAAAAATCAAGTCTTCCCAAGCTTGCACAGGATGGTTTTCACAATATAGCTGCTTGGATGGCAGGATCGACTGCGGCTTTAACGGCAGAATAAAAGTATAAATCGTAACATCTTTCAACTTTTTCAGTTCTACCTCCAGCTGTTTACAATACGGGCAATAGGGGTCAGAAAAGATCGCAATCTGACGTTTACCCGTCCCTCTTACACTTTTTAAAGCATCCTGTAAGGGCAATTTTTTCCAGTCTATACTGTTTTGCTGGACCAACAGATCCCGGCTCAGATTATGCTGATCCTGAATACGCAACATTGAGCCTGCAATCAGATGCTGGGCATCCTGATTCAAATAGACAATCTGACCCTGCATGGAACCACTGTAAATACCCTGCATTTCAGTCGGCTGGATATTTTCAATTTTCAGTTTTGGATGTTGTTGGCTGAGGTTTTTTTTCACTGTCTCTACATTTGCCATAGTGAAAGTTGAAGCCAAACTGAACAGGGCCAATACCAAGGTTGTTTTAATCATATTTTTGCTCATTGCTCTAAAATTTTTTCCAACTCATTCTACTTAAAAACCATACCAAAATTCTGACCATTGCAATGGCTCTTAGCTAAAGTCTACAGATTTCCCACTTCACGTTTCACGTGGAACATCGGTTTCATTAAAGAGAATTGATTTCTACCGAAATCTGTACAATTTCCGCATCAATCACCAGCTCCTCCCGTGCCTGATCGACATTGAGACGGTTATTGATGGCTAGAGTCAACTACAGGAAAATTTGCCTTTCCCATTTCCCGGACATATCAAAAGCGGTAATTTTTCCCACTAAAAACTCTGCAATCATTTCTCGAGTTTTCTCCATTCTTGGATGCTCGATTTCTGCATCCCATACGGTTTCCCCAGGTTCTCTCGCTAAACCTCAAATCACTATTGGCATGGCCTTAGTATCCTGAATAGCAATCGGTTTAAACAGTCATTTACAGATTGAAAAGCCATAAATAGTGCCACAACCAGCAAGAAGACGGCACTCCGATCAGTAGCCGAAATTTCAATTTTCCAGCTGCCAAAACTAAAACGGTGATCTTGCGCATCATATCGAGCGCAACGGTAAACAAAATATGCCAGCCCCAATGCCCACTCATCAACCAACCCTCTGCAAGTAAAGCCATAGAATTGTAAATCCAGCCACCGAACTTCTAATAGCATGATGACTGTCATTAAAATGTTGGCCAGTAACATACGTTTTTTGTACCAGTGAATTATCTTCATCACACTGATGTGCCTGTATTCAGGTCAGTCGGACTTTTTGCACATTCTTCATCCTAGGGTTTAAATATATTCCCTCCACCGGATATTTATTTTTTAGAGGATTGTGGTGAATCCCTTCAAGAAAATAAAGTTATCAATTTTATCAAAAACTTAAAATTCAATATTCTTACTATTAAACAAGTTTTGCATTAGCGGCAGACCCATCCAGTATTAATGTTTTACAATAGGGAGTAGCCATTCAAGGGACAGTGAATGGTTTAATAAATGAATTAATCAATTTCATTGATACCATCATGCACTTGGTGAACAGGCCAATCCTCCTCCACCGGAACTGGATGAATTTTAAAAAATTATTGAAGGTGTATATTTTTAATATCTGGCTGCTAAAAGTAGAAAATGAAGGAGACCAGCACCAGCTTAGGAAGAGCATCTTTCTCATCTAAATCTTATACGCTTTAAGACAATACAAAAAAACAGCCTGATTCGGCTGTTTTGATCTGCGCAATATTTCATTGCCTGGCAAAGCTGACATTATTTCCCGATACAGAATGACCCAAATATTTTTCCCAGCAAATCATCTGCGCTAAAGTCACCGGTAATTTCCCCCAAGGCATTTTGTGCCAGTCGCAGTGACTCCGCGACCAGTTCACCTGCGTTATAAACCACCAGTTGCTCACGCGCTTCAGCAAGATAGTGCTGGGTACGCTTCATTGCATCTAAATGGCGGGTACGGGCAATAAAGGTATCCTCTTCCGGCTGGAAGCCTGCATGCTCTGTAATCGCCTCTATCAGCGACTGTACGCCTGTTTCCTGCTTGGCAGACACGGTAATATGGCGGAAGCCTTTTAAATCTCCGATTTTTGCCTCTGTACCGGTTAAGTCGGCTTTATTGCCAATCAGGATTAAACGTTTCGGTTCGATATACTCTGCAAAATATTCTTGAGCCAGTTGAAGCGGATCTTCACCTTGGCTCAAGTCATAGACCAGCAGCAGTAAATCTGCCTGTTCAATCTCTTTAATGGCACGGCGAATCCCTTCTTTTTCCACAATATCACCTGTTTCCCGTAAACCGGCGGTATCAGTCAAAGTAATCGGTAGTCCATTTAAAGTAATTTTCTCGTGCAGAACATCACGTGTAGTGCCGGCAATATCGGTCACAATGGCACGTTCAATTCCGGCCAAGGCATTCAGTAAAGAAGATTTACCGGCATTGGGCTTGCCGGCAATCACCACCTGCAGACCTTCACGCAGCAACTGTCCCTGACGTGCAGACTGCTGTACCTGCGTCACGGCAGTTGAGACCCCATCCAGCAAGTTTAAAATTTTGCCATCTGCCAGAAAATCAATTTCCTCTTCCGGAAAATCAATCGCCGCTTCCACATGCAAGCGCAAATGGATCAGCTGTTCCAGTACTGCATTGACTTTGGTGGAAAAAGCGCCCTGTAAGGAACGTACCGCAGAACGTGCGGCTGCCTGTGAGGTGGCATCAATCAGGTCTGCAATCGCCTCGGCCTGAACCAAATCCAGTTTGCCATTTTCAAAGGCACGCATGGAAAATTCACCGGCTTTGGCAGCTGTTGCGCCCAGCTCCAGCAAACGGCCCAGCAGGGCATTCTGGATCACCGGACCGCCATGACCTTGTAACTCGACCACATCCTCACCGGTAAAGGAACTCGGGTTAGGAAAGCAAAGCACCAGTCCCTCATCCATCACCTCACCGGCAGCATCATAAAACTGGCGAAAACCGGCAAAACGGGCATTGGGTAAGTCTTTCTGGGTTAAGGCCTGCGCAATCGCATAGGATTTTGGACCTGACAGGCGAATTACCCCCACACCGCCACGCCCTGGGGGAGTTGCAATTGCAGCAATCGTTGTGGTTGGGTTAAGCATAAAATTCACCTGCAAGGACTCAAAAGTACAGCCAAAAAAAATCCGCCTAAGATTACCATCTTAAGCGGATTTATTCAGCCCGTCAGTACAACTTAGTTGACTGGCGTTGCCTCATCGCGTTTGGCACGCTCTTTGGCCACGGCTTTATTGATCAAGGACTGCTGCAAGATCGTGATCAGGTTGTTCACAATCCAGTACAGAACCAGACCTGCCGGGAAGAACAGCAAGAATACAGTGAAAATGATCGGCATGATTTTAAACACTTTCGCCTGCATTGGATCAGTGGGCTGTGGATTCAGCATTTGCTGAATATACATTGTGGTTCCCATGATTAATGGCAGGATGAACCATGGATCCATCGCAGATAAATCCTGAATCCAGAGCAGCCATGGGGCATGGCGCAGCTCCACAGATTCCATCAGAACCCAGTACAAAGCCAGAAAAATTGGCATCTGCAGTAACAGTGGTAAACAGCCCGCCAGCGGGTTGACCTGCTCACGCTTGTACAGCGCCATCATTTCCTGAGAGAAGCGCATCCGGTCTTCACCGAATTCTTCTTTCATACGTTGCATTTCTGGTGCAATCACACGCATTTTCGCCATGGAGCGATAGCTCTTCGACGATAAAGGCCACAAGATCAATTTGACCAAGATGGTTAATAAAATGATCGCCCAGCCCCAGTTCCCCACCAGACCGTGGAAGAATTCAAGTCCGACAAACAGCAGTTTGGCAATTGGCCATAACCAGCCATAATCTACAGTCTGATTCAGACCCGTAGCCAGGTCTTTCAGTTCTGACTGGATTTTTGGACCGGAATAGAAGGTCGCATCAATTTCAGCAACCGTACCCGCCGGCACCGTGAAAGTTGGTGAAGTAAAACCGATGATATTCATGTCATCAGTAGACTTGCGTGATTCAAGTTTCGCGCTATAGGCTTCGCCATTGGCTTGAGTCAGTTTCAAGTTACCCGGTACCCATGCACTTACAAAATAGTGCTGTACCATTGCAACCCAACCACCCTTGGCTTCAGTGCTGAGCTTTTCTTCAGTAAAGTTGTCAAATTTTAACTTGTTATACTGCTCATCTGGTGTTCCCCAGGCACCGCCCAAGAAAGTCCCCAGAGTGAAAATCCCCTGATCCGACTTGCCTGGATCTTCTGAATTATCACGCTTGATCTGACCAAACATCTGACCTTGCCAGGCTTGACCGCTACGGTTAATCACCTTGTGATTCACCACGACTGGGTATTCACCTTCGATAAAGTTAAAGGTCTTGATAATTTCTACACCATCAGCCGTTTTAAAGACCATCGGTACAGACAAGACTTTGACCGTTTCGCCGGCTTTATTTTTTCTGGCTTTGGCATCTGCCAAGGTATAAGTGGTTTTTTCCAGCTCATACATTGGACGGCCATTGCGGCTGCTATCCGGCCCATTCAGGCCGATCAGACCTGACTGAGCAACATAAGTCCGTTTCGCATCGCTTTCCAGCATGACGAAAGGCTCATCACTGTCTTTGTTTTTGTCATGATTGAGTAATTCAACACGAACAATATCACCACCTTTTGGATTGATCCAAAGATGATAAAGGTCAGTTTGTACTGAAATAAGCTGCTGACTTACAGGTGCTGTAGCATCCGTAGCTTGCTGCGCTGGTACATTTGCTTGTGGCACATCAGAGGTTGCACTAGCAACCTGATTATTTGGCAAATCTGCTGATACTTCCTGCGAAACCACCACAGTTTCCTGCTTCGGTTGGGTTTCTGCATTTCCATAATCTTTTTGCCAAGCCAAAATGAGCAAATATGCGACAACAAACATGGCTCCTAGAATTGCAATCCTGGCCCATTGTTGCATATGTATTACCCCAAGTGGTTAGAGTGATTTTGGTTCATTAAACGATCACGAAAGGGTACAGCAACGTGAAGCGTTTGAGAATCTATTTGCTGAAATGAAATAAAACGAATCGCTTTCAAAGGCACAGGATCATATCCTGATCCACCCCAGGGGTGACAACGACAAATACGTTTAGTCGCCAACCACACACCACGTCCAGCACCATGTCGATGGACTGCTTCCAGAGAATATTGCGAACATGTAGGAATATAGCGACAGCGTGGTCCCAGTAAAGGACTAATCGCAATCTGATAGAAACGGATTAACCAATGCAGTAAACGTACCATTGGCGCGCTCTACTTTTGTGGGGAGGGAGCTGTTTTTGTATGCTTTTTGGCAAGACGGTTCAGTTTTTGCCAAGCAAATTGTAATTGCTGATGCAGTTCAGCATTCGGTACGCTATCGATCCCCATTTTAGGCATCACCACAATATCCAAATCACTGAGTTGCTGCTGATGCAGGCGAAAACTTTCGCGAGCGAGTCGTTTTACTCGATTTCGTTCATGCGCACGGCGCACTTTTTTCTTAGCAACAACTAAACCCAAACGGCTGTTCGGCTGTTCGGACGGTTTTGCAAGAAATAAGAAATGGGGTTGATGCACTTTAAAAAGCGCACCATCAAAGACACCTTTATAATCGGCAGCACAGCGTAATCGTAACTCTGTGCCAAAACCATAAAGTGCTGTCATAACACCCAAAGTCGGCAAAGCCTAACTGATTAAACAGTTAAGCTGTGACGGCCTTTTGCACGACGGCGAGCTAATACTTGACGACCAGCTTTAGTAGCCATACGAGCACGGAAACCATGAACGCGTTTACGCTTTAATTCAGATGGTTGGAATGTACGTTTCATCTCGAAACTCCCAAAAAGATCTTTCTATGAAGGTCCGCGATTTTAGTGCTCATTGCTTAAGCTGTCAATGTAAAACAGGTTTTCTTTTCAAATAAGTTCTCAATGCTAAATCGCTTTGAGGAATCTCATAGATTAAAAAAATCCCTTGCTTAAAAGTTATACACAAATTAAGTTATTGTTATTCATTTGAATATAAGTTATTAACATTTATATCAACATGGTTATCCACAATGTTGTAACAGGTTTAAATTTGGATTGTGGTTTTGAATTTAAATTTAACTGAATTATGTTTATCCACAGAAAAGTCGAATCTTATATATAAATTCAAATTTATAAATTTAAATTTATTACTATTAGGGAGGGGTTTTTCTGTGGAAAAGTCGATTTTATTCTAAATAAACATAAGCTTAGGTTGTGGGTAAAACTGTTTTTATTAATTTTATACTTTGTGGATAACTTTGTGATATATTTTATCCACAGCTTGCGGATAAACTTATCCACACCAGCCTTTTAAATTTAAATTTATCCATTTTGGACTGTTTTTGCACAAAATCTGCGGAAATAGCCATGACAGATGTGGATAACTTGGTTAGAATGGCGGCCCGCTTTGGCCGTCGCCATCTTTTAAATAAACAATGGAATGAATAGGGGATTCACATGCTTTGGACAGACTGCTTAAATCGCTTGCGACAAGAGCTCTCTGGAAATGTCTTTACAATGTGGATTCGCCCATTAGTGGCGGAAGAGTTAGATGATACTTTGCGTCTCTATGCTCCGAATCCTTATTGGACACGTTACATTCAAGAGCATCATCTGGAGCTGATTTCAATTCTGGCCGAACAGTTGTCAGAAGGCCGGGTACGTAAAGTTGAAATTCTGGTGGATTCCCGTCCGGGTGTCATCCTGTCTGCCAGTGAACAGCCGGCGACCACTACAGCAGCGTTGGCTTCGATGCCTGCGCCGGTGGCCAAACCAAAAAGAGAAAAAGAAGACACTGCGAAAAATAACCGTAAGCGTCAATTGAACCCTTTATTTACCTTTTCTTTGTTTGTGGAAGGCCGCTCTAACCAGATGGCCGCTGAAACTTGTCGCAAGGTATTAACCCAGTTGGGCGCATCACAACATAATCCTTTATTTTTATATGGGCCTACCGGCTTGGGTAAAACTCACCTGATGCAGGCAGTCGGTAATGCACTTTTACAGGCCAAGCCGAATGCGCGGGTCATGTATATGACCGCAGAAAGCTTTGTACGGGACTTTGTCAGCTCTTTGCAGCAGGGGAAAGTCGAAGAATTTAAGAAAAATTGCCGCTCTCTGGATCTGTTACTGGTCGATGATATTCATTTGCTGGCCGGTAAGGAAGCCAGTCTGGTGGAATTCTTCTATACCTTTAACGCACTTCTGGATGAGTCCAAGCAGATCATCCTGACCTCGGACCGTTATCCTAAGGAATTGACCGAACTGGATCCGCGTCTGGTCTCCCGCTTTTCCTGGGGTCTGTCTGTGGGGGTGGAACCGCCCGATATTGAAACCCGAATTGAAATCTTGCTGAAAAAGGCCGAAAACACCGGTGTGGACTTACCGCGTAACTGTGCGCTGTTCATTGCCCAACAGGTGGTGGCCAATGTACGTGAGCTGGAAGGTGCACTGAATAAGGTCGTGGCCATTTCCCGTTTTAAAGGAACACCGATTGACCTGGATGTTGTTCGTGAATCCCTGAAAGATGTATTGGCAATTCGTGCGAGGACCATCAGCACCGAAAATATCCAGCGTGTCGTCAGTGAATATTTCCGTATTCCTTTAAAGGAGCTGGTCGGTCCCAAACGTACCCGGATTTATGCCCGCCCACGTCAATTGGCCATGGGCCTGGCACGTGAATTGACTGGTGACAGTTTTCCGGAAATTGGCATGGCTTTTGGCGGTCGCGATCACAGTACCGTGATGCATGCCTGTGAGAAAGTACAAAGTCTGCGTGAGCAAGATCCGATCTTTAATGAGGACTATAAAAACCTGCAACGCCTGTTGCAAAGTTAACCGGAAACGCTCAAATTCTGTTCTTGCTATGCGGCTTATTTTGCCGCATAGTACACTGCTAAAAAATCAAAATTTATCTTAATCTTCAGTTGTTAGAGGAATGTACCGTGCGTTTAAAAATCGCGAAAGAGAGCTTACTGAATGTTCTATCACATGTCGTAGGAGCGGTTGAACGTCGCCATACCTTAAATATTCTGTCCAACCTGAAAATCCAGGTCACTGCTGAAGCCTTGACGGTGACAGGCTCAGATCTGGAAGTAGAGCTGGTGGCCAGCACTCCATTGGCCGAAGGCGCTTGCCTGCAGGCAGGGGAAACCACGGTTCCGGCACGCAAACTGATTGATATCTGTAAGTCTTTACCTTCTGCGGCATTAATTGACCTGCAAATTACTGATGATCAGCGCTGTATTTTAAAATCAGGCAATAGCCGTTTTGTACTCGGGACTTTGCCTGCCGATGATTATCCGCTTTTAAGCACTGAAAATACACAAGGTACCCAAGTTACCGTCACCCAACGTGAACTGAAACGCCTGTTTGAAAAAACTGCTTTTGCCATGGCAGTACAGGATGTGCGTTTCTATTTGACCGGTACCTTGCTGGAAATTGATGCCAATCAATTGCGTGCAGTGACTACCGATGGCCACCGTCTGGCCCTGTGTGAGACAGTGGCGCAAGCGACTACGACCCAGCCGATCCAGGCCATTGTGCCACGTAAGGCGGTGGCTGAATTACAACGTTTGCTCAGTGTAGAAGATGACCAGTTATCCCTACTGATTGGTCGTGAGTTATTAAATGTCACCATTACAGTAGCGAGTCGGGATAAAGAACAGGGCGATATCACAGTACGTTTCACTACGAAACTGATTGATGGCAAATTCCCTGATTATCGCCGTGTTATTCCGCGTGGTGGTGATAAACGTGTCATTATTGCTCATGATGTGTTCAAGCAGTCTTTACAACGTGTTGCCATTCTCAGTAATGAAAAACTACGTGGCGTCTTTCTAAACTTTAATGCTGATTCCCTGCAATTACGTGCCAATAACCCGGAGCAGGATGAAGCGATTGAAGATCTGGCGATTCAATATGCAGATGCGCCGATGGAAATGTCATTCAATGTCCAATATCTGCTTGAAGTATTGGGGGTATTGGATGGCGAAGATGTCACTATGACCATGACTGAGGCCAACCAGTCAGTCCTGGTTCAGGACCCATCGCAGACTGACCAGACCTATGTCGTGATGCCAATGCGCGTCTAAACCTTTTGGAAGAAATAAGTCCACACAATGCATATTACGCGTTTACATATTGAGCGTGTACGAAACTTGAAGACGGTTGCTCTCTACGGATTGCAGCCGTTTAACGTTTTTTATGGCCAGAATGGCTCTGGCAAGACCTCAGTACTGGAAGCCATTCATTTACTGGCTAGTGGCCGCTCTTTTCGTACCCATATTCCTAAAAACTACATCCAGTACGGTGCTCAGGATGCAATCGTGTTTGCCCAGTCCGAGACTGAAAAAATCGGCATGCAGAAAATGGCCAGTGGTGAACAGCTGATCAAGGTCAATGGTGATCCGGTGGCAACCCAAGGCCAGCTGGCCAAACTGCTCCCGCTGCAACTGATTGATCCGCAAAGTACAGATATTATTGACCATGGTGCCAAGCCGCGTCGCCAGCTACTGGACTGGTTGATGTTCCACGTGGAACCGGAGTTTTATCATACCTGGCAATATTATGCCCGGGCCCTGAAGCAGCGTAACAGTCTGCTCAAGTCCAAGCGTTTCTTAAGCCTGTCTGAGCTGGAACCGTGGAACCTGATGCTGAGTGAATATGGCGAGATCTTACATGCGCAGCGGGTGACGGTCGTGGAACAGTGGAAAGGCTTTTTTCAGGAAGATTTAAGGCAGTTATTGCCTGATCTGGAGATTCGTCTGGAATACAGCCCAGGCTTTCATAGTGAGACTGGTCTGCTGAATGACCTGACCCATTATCATGAAAAAGACTGTGAACGGCGCTATACCGAATATGGTCCACATCGTGCCGATTTACGGCTCAAGACCCCCTTGGGGGAGGCGGATGTGATTCTGTCACGCGGCCAGAAGAAACTGTTGATGATGGCGCTAAAACTGTCGCAAATCGCAATGCTGCATGCTAGTAACAAGGAAACTGTGGTATTATTAGATGATGTGACAGCAGAATTAGATTTAACTGCACAACAACGTTTAATTGAACGATTGAGCCAGCTAGGTAGTCAAGTTTTTATTACCACCTTAGACCATGAATCAGTACAAAAGCACCTCCATGATCTGTCTATTTCGTATCAGTTATTCCGGGTTGAAAACGATACAGTTGAAGTTGTTGTGCGATAATTTTTTTAATTTTACCCATCTTTGTATAAACCTATACTTTACTAGGGAGAAACCATGAGTTCAGAAGATCAAGCTGCTTCTCAAACAGAACAAACCATTGAAAAGGCTTATGATTCCTCTAGCATCAAGGTACTACGTGGTTTAGATGCTGTCCGTAAGCGTCCGGGCATGTACATTGGTGATACAGACGATGGTACCGGCCTGCATCATATGGTTTTCGAGGTAGTCGATAACTCGATTGATGAAGCACTGGCCGGTCATTGTGATGAAATTATCGTGACTATTCACGAAGATGAATCTGTCTCGGTTTCTGATAATGGCCGTGGTATTCCAACGGATATCCATCCAGAAGAAGGGGTGTCCGCTGCCGAAGTAATTCTGACCATTCTGCATGCTGGTGGTAAGTTTGATGACAATAGCTATAAAGTTTCCGGCGGTTTGCATGGTGTAGGCGTGTCGGTAGTGAATGCTTTGTCCAGCAAGCTGGAGTTGACCATCCAGCGTGCGGGTAAAATTCATCAGCAGGAATACCGTCACGGTAACCCGCAGTTCCCCTTAATGGTGGTCGGCGAGACCGACAAGAGCGGAACGCATGTGCGTTTCTGGCCAAGTACAGAAACCTTTAGCCAGACCATTTTTAATGTAGACATTCTGGCACGTCGCTTGCGTGAACTTTCTTTTTTGAATGCCGGTGTACGCATTGTGTTGCGTGACGAGCGTATTCATGCAGAGCATGTGTTTGATTTCGAAGGCGGATTGTCTGAATTTGTTAAATATATTAATGAAGGCAAGACCCATCTGAATGATATCTTCCACTTTACGACCATGGCTGAAAATGGCATTGGCGTCGAAGTAGCCCTGCAATGGAATGATTCTTATCAGGAAAATGTCCGCTGCTTCACCAACAATATTCCACAAAAAGATGGTGGTACACATTTAGCCGGTTTCCGTGCTGCTTTGACCCGTGGTTTAAATAACTACATGGACAGCGAAAATATCCTGAAAAAGGAAAAAGTGGTAGTCTCGGGTGATGATGCACGTGAAGGTCTGACCGCGATTGTGTCGGTAAAAGTACCCGATCCGAAATTTTCCTCACAAACCAAAGAAAAACTGGTGTCTAGTGAAGTGAAGTCTGCGGTTGAGCAGGCCATGAATAAGGCTTTTGCGGAATATCTGCTGGAAAATCCGCAAGCGGCCAAATCAATTGCAGGCAAGATTATTGATGCCGCACGTGCCCGTGATGCGGCACGTAAAGCCCGGGAAATGACGCGCCGTAAAAGCGCCCTGGATATCGCAGGCCTGCCGGGTAAACTGGCAGATTGTCAGGAAAAAGATCCGGCTTTATCTGAACTCTACCTGGTCGAGGGTGACTCTGCCGGTGGTTCGGCCAAGCAGGGCCGTAACCGTAAGATGCAGGCGATTTTGCCGCTTAAAGGTAAAATCCTGAACGTGGAACGTGCACGCTTTGACAAGATGATTTCATCTGCTGAAGTGGGCACCCTGATTACTGCACTTGGCTGTGGGATTGGCCGTGAAGAATATAATCCGGATAAGCTGCGTTATCACAAAATTATTATCATGACCGATGCTGATGTCGATGGTTCGCACATCCGTACACTGCTCTTAACCTTCTTCTTCCGTCAAATGCCGGAACTGGTTGAGCGTGGCCATATCTATATTGCCCAGCCACCGCTGTACAAGCTGAAAAAAGGCAAGCAGGAACAGTACATCAAGGACAATGATGCTCTGGAAACTTATCTGATTTCCAATGCCATTGATGAACTGGAACTGCATGTTAGCGCAGAAGCCCCTGCCATTCGCGGTGAAGCACTGGCGAATGTCATTGCAGACTACCAAACCTCGCAAAAGAGTTTGGCACGTTTGACCCAGCGTTATCCTGCCAGCCTGCTGGATGCCCTGATTTCAATCGAGGCCTTTAAGCTAGATCAGCTTGAAGATCAGGACTATGTTACCCGCTGGGGTGAACAGCTGCGTGCAGCAATTGAGCGCATTCAGCCTGGCTTACGTCCTGAACTGAGCCTGGAACGCTTTGAAAAAGAACTGAATGATCAAACAGTGGCGAGCTGGTTACCTCGAATCACTATTTATGTGCATAACTTGCCGCATCATTATCTGATTGATGCTGGTTTGCTCGGTTCAAGTGAGTATGCGCGCTTATTGAAAAACTCGAAAAGCTGGTTTAGCCTGCTGGAAGAGGGGGCTTATTTACAAAAAGGTGAGCGCAAAATTCAGGTCAGTAATTTCCATCAGGTCTGGCAGCATATTCTGCAAGACTCACGCCGCGGTATGATGATCCAGCGTTATAAAGGTCTGGGCGAGATGAATGCCGATC
Source organism: Acinetobacter sp. RF15B (assembly GCF_007558235.1). Classification (NCBI taxonomy): domain Bacteria; kingdom Pseudomonadati; phylum Pseudomonadota; class Gammaproteobacteria; order Moraxellales; family Moraxellaceae; genus Acinetobacter; species Acinetobacter sp. RF15B. The sequence continues at coordinate 29,064 of NZ_VLSR01000022.1, forward strand.
AACTCTGGGAAACCACGATGGACCCTGAAAACCGCCACATGTTACAGGTGACGGTACAGGATGCGATTGAAGCGGACCGTATGTTCTCTTGTTTAATGGGCGATGATGTTGAACCACGTCGTGCCTTTATTGAAGAAAATGCCCTGAATGCCGATATTGATACCTGATTACTCAGGATAAAGCTCAGACTAAAAGAGCGCCTTTCGGGGCGCTTTTTGCTTGCTGGATGAAGCGGTCTTTATGGCGTCAGAATAATTTTACGACAATCCTGTTCACGTTGATCAAAAATACGATAGGCTTCCGCCGCTTCTTCCAGCTTCATGCGGTGGGTAATAATCACGTCTGGCGAAAGATTGCCATTTTCAATATGCTCCAGCAATTCGGGCAGGAATTTATGCACATGGGTTTGTCCCATTTTAAAGGTCAAGCCTTTATCAAAAGCGTCCCCAAACAGGAAGCCATGAATTGGTCCGGCATAAACTCCCGGGACACTCACCACCCCACCACGACGTACTGCGGCGATACATTGGCGTAGGGCAAAACCACTGGAACCTTCAATTTTCAGATTGGTCATCACGGTTTCTACCAGGCTGCCTTTGGCTTCAAAACCAACCGCATCAATCACGGCATCTACACCCCGATGACCGGCAGTATTCTGGATGATAAATTCTGCCGCATCGACCTCATCAAAATTAACCGGAATCGCTCCATAGGTCTGATGGGCAAAACGCAGGCGATAAGGATGATGATCGACCATAAAAATTTGCTCGGCACCCAGCATACGGGCACAGGCGGCAGCAAGCAGACCGACCGGACCCGCTCCATAAATCGCAAGACTGGAACCGCGACCGACCTGCGCATTGCTCACGGCTTGCCAAGCGGTGGGCAGAATATCCGTCAAGAACAGGACTTTTTCATCTGGTAATGAGCCGGGGACTTTAAAAGGCCCGACATTGCCTTTGGGAACCCGCACATATTCAGCCTGCCCCCCAGGAACGCCACCATACAGATGGCTATAACCAAACAGGGCTGCACCGGGTGGAATCTGTTTTTTATTCAGGATCGCCCCGTGACCGCTGTTGGTATTTTCACAGGCAGCCATCAATTCATGTTCGCAGAAAAAACAGTGACCACATGCGATCACAAAGGGAATAATAACCCGGTCTCCTTTTTTGACCGAGCTGACTTCCGGGCCGACGTCTTCCACGATGCCCATAAACTCATGCCCGAAAATATCACCCTGTTCTGTGGCCGGAATTTTTCCTCGATAAAGATGCAAATCTGAACCACAGATCGCGGTGGCAGTCACCCTTAAAATGACATCATCTGGTTCCTGAATAACCGGATCTGGAACAGATTCAACTCGTACATCTCGAATACCATGATAGCTAAGAGCACGCATGCGGATCTCCTCTCTCGTTCAATATTCAACAGACTCATCTCAAGACTGCCAGAAATTAAAAACCTTTTTTATTAGAGCCCGAGAAAGCGAGGAAGCGCTGTAAATTAATGTATGAAATAGGATATCCAACTGTTTAAAAAATAAACTTATAGAGGCCTTGCGTAATTCCCTGCTAAAACAGCTTGAAACTTTTTAAACTGGAGGAAAGAAAAAATTTTGAATCAAATAGATGAATTTGAGTGTTAAAAAAAGAGGTTAACTAGATAAACAGTGAGGGGCTGTTGATCATTGTGTAAATAGATTGCGTGATAAGCTAAACCTGAGCAGATGAGGCAGGAAACTTGGCAATAGCGAGACTATTGCCAAGTTTCATAACAAAATCTGGAAAAATTTTAGCGCCAGACGTTCAGGATAAGCATATTTTTTACTGCTAGCTGGTTATGACTCATTCCTTTAGAAGGACTGAATTTCCTGCCTCATATCAGCATAAAAACTCTTGCGAAATATAGCTCTCATGTTGCAGACATAGGCGAATTGTCCACCGCGCCTCAGCTCTTTAAGATAAAAAAGTGGTCAGAGCTCAGCTGTCCAGAAATGACTGCTCCAGCGTTTCCAGCTCCATCATAAGTTCCAGCATATGTTCTTCGGCCTGTTCCAGCTTCTGTTTGAGTTCGGTCTGCTCATTCATCAGCTTTAGCAGGTCATCTTTGCGTGATGCCTCATATAAAGCGCTATTGGCCAGTAAGTCTTCAATCTCACCCAGACGCCGTTGCAGCTTTTCAATCTGGGTTTCATACTTTTCAATATTCTTGCGGATGGGACGGGTCTGCTCGCGGCGCTGGGCTGCCAGTTTACGTTGGGCTTCCTTATCGACTTTCTGTGCAGCCGGCTTCGTCTCTGTAACTGCTTGAGCCTTAACTAAGCTATTTTGCGCATTGATCTGCTGCTGGCGTGCTTCGCGTAACCATTTGGCATAGTCCTGCAAATCTCCCTCAAACTCTGTACAGCGCCCGCCATGTACCAGCAGCAACTCGTCACAGACCGTAGCGATGAGTTGTCGCTCATGCGATACCAGTACCACAGCACCCTCAAAGTCTTGTAAGGCCATGGTCAGGGCATGACGCATATCGAGATCTAAATGGTTGGTGGGCTCATCCAGAATCAGCACATTTGGACGTTGCCAGACAATCAGCGCCAGCGCCAGACGCGCACGCTCACCACCAGAGAAGCTTTCACAAGATGTATCCATCCGTTCGCCACTAAAGCCGAAACTACCCAGGAAAGCCCTTAAGCGGGCTTCGCTGATTTTTGGATCAGCAAGACGTGCCAGTTGCAGCATTGGACTGGCTTGGCCATCTAAGGCATCCATCTGGTGCTGGGCAAAATACCCGATATTCAGGAGTTCAGAGGCCTTACGCTGACCATTTAACAGAGGTAAATCACCGACAAGAGACTTGATCAGGGTCGATTTACCCGCACCATTCATACCGAGCAGACCAATCCGGGAATTTGGTGTGATTTGCAGATTGATGTTCTGGGCAATGGACTTATCACCATAGCCAATTTCTGCCTGCTCCAGCGTCAGCAGTGGCGAACTCATTTTTGTCGGCTCACGGAAACTGAAGGTAAATGGCGTATCGATATGGGCAGGTGCCAGCTCCTGCATACGCTCCAGCATTTTGATCCGGCTTTGGGCCTGGCGGGCCTTGGTTGCTTTCGCCTTGAAACGGTCAATAAATTTTTGCAGATGAGCGCGTGTTTCCTGCTGCTTTTCAAAGGCCTGTTGCTGCTGGGATAGGCGTTCACTGCGGGTCACTTCAAAGGTCGAGTAATTACCGGTATAAAGCGTCAGTTCCTGATTCTCGATATGCAGAATATGATCAATCACCGCATCCAGAAAATCGCGGTCATGCGAAATCAGTACCAAAGTCCCTTCATAAGCTTTTAACCAGTCTTCTAGCCACAGAATCGCATCTAGGTCCAAATGGTTGGTCGGCTCATCGAGTAATAGTAAATCTGAACGGCTCATCAGGGTCCGTGCCAGATTCAGGCGCATCCGCCAGCCACCAGAAAAACTGGACACCGCTAGACCAAGCTGGTGATCCATAAAACCGAGGCCAGCCATCAGTTGTGCCGCCTTGGCCGGTGCCGAATAACCATGAATCTCGTCAAAACGGCCATGTAGCTGGGCCAGCTCCGTATCAGAAAGCTGTTCAGGCTGTGCCAGCTGCTGCTGGATATGCCAGTATTCTTCATCTCCTGACAGCACAAAATCAATGGCTGGCATGTCCAGCGCTTTAATTTCTTGTGCCATATGCGCTACGGTCCATATTGATGGACGGCTCAGTGAACCTTCATCAGCTCCCAGCTCTCCGAGTAGCGCGGCAAACAGGGTGGACTTGCCTGCGCCATTGACTCCGGTTAAACCAATTTTCCAGCCAGGATGCAGCTGCATGGACGCTTTTTGAAATAATACTCGCCCACCACGGCGTAAGGAAACTTGGTCAAACTGAATCATTGAACTTACTAACACGGGCAAAAAATAATAGCGCTATTCTAATAGAAAGCTCGCTGAAAACAAAAAAGACTTCCATCGCAATTTGCAGATGACCTGTCTTTTAAAAACTTTAAATTTGGTTATGATAGAAATAATTAGAATAATTACTCTAATTTTTTAAAAATAATAGATTGCTGTTTATTTTAATGAACGGATTACAGCGAGTTCAATAAAAATGAAAAAACAATTTTTGATTTTATCGCTCATGACAATACTGGCCTCAACTGCTTCTGCCACGCCGCAGCAAGTTTGCGTATTTGATCTGCTCGGAAAGTCGGGCGAATCTTACAAGCTGATTGAAGAATGGGCGCTGGCCAGTAAACAGTGGGGGGCGGGCGTTCAGCTACGTGGCTATCAGGATGAAGCCAAAGTGGATCAGGACGTCAGATCTGGAAAATGCGATGCGTTTTACATGACCTCCATGCGCGCCCGAACCTATAACAAATTTGCCGGTTCGATTGATGCGCTAGGTGGTGTACCGAGCAATGATATTGCAATGAAGGCCATCAGTTATGTACTGGACAAGCGTAATAGCAAACGGCTTGTCAGCCAAAATGGCAAGGAAAAATTTGAAGTCGCAGGCATTGGCCAGATTGGACCGGCCTATATTTTTGTCCGTGACCGCAGCATGAATCAGCTGGAACATATCAAAGATAAAAAGTTTGCGGTGCTGCACTATGATCATGCCCAAACCAGCATGGTCAAACGTATTGAAGCCATTCCGGTGAAATCGGACATTTCTAACTTTATCCGTAAATTTAATCAGGGTGAAGTCGACATCGTCGCTGCGCCGGCTTATGCCTTTAAACCCTTGGAAATGTCCAAAGGTTTGGGCAGCAAAGGAGCCATGATTAATTTTCCCGTGGTTAATGTCACAGCAGATCTGATTATCCGTCCGGAAAAATTTCCGCCTCAATTTGCGGCTCAATCTCGGGAATGGTTTATCAAGCAGCTGCCGCGCAGTTTTGCTATGGTAAAACGTATGGAAGCAGAGATTCCGAGCAAATATATTCTGAACCTGAGCCGGGAGGAGCAGCTGAATTATCAAAAGATTCTTCGTGACGGCCGTATGGATCTGACCAGGCAGGGGATTTATGACCCGATGATGATGACCGTGCTCAAGCGGGCGCGCTGTACGGTGGAAAGAACCAATTTTGAGTGTTCAATTAGCGGTGAATAAAAACAGTATGTTTTATTTTGTAATTGTCTTTTCAGATATATAAAAATATAGATGAATTTATATAATATAAGTATTTGAAATTAAATAACTTAAATGGGTAATAAAAAAATATATGCATGAAAAGACATATAAATTTCCTGAAATGACATGCCATATTTGAGTAATTGCTCTATTTTTTTAATAAACTTGCTAAGATTTATGATGTGTATGGACACTCAGTTAACAACAAGATTTCAAAAGGATGAATAGAATGAAAAAAGCAGTTTTATCGTTGGTTGCACTTTCTGCATTTGGTTTTGCGGGTACGGCTGCTGCGGAAAAAGTGGATGTGTGTATCTTTGACTTACTGGGTAAGTCTGGAGAGTCTTATCAGATGGCACAGGAATGGGCACTGGCTGCAAAAGGCTGGGGCGCTGAGGTGAATCTGATTGCACGTCAGGACGAGGCCGTTGCGGATAATGACTTTAAGGCAGGAAAGTGTGATGCTGTATTTATGACTGCGATGCGTGCCCGTCAATATAATAAATTTGCTGGCTCCATTGATGCCTTGGGCGGTGCTCCAAGCAATACCATTGCCCAGCGTGCCATTACTTTTGCGCTCGACAAACGTAATGCAGCTAAAATGGTCAGTAATCTGGGGGGCAAAAAATATGAAATAGCCGGTATCGCCCCACTCGGTTCAGCGTTTATTTTCGTGCGTGATAAAAATATTAATTCGATTGAAAAAGCGGCCGGTAAAAAATTCGCCGTGCTGGGCTATGACGATGCCCAGAAAATCATGGTTCAGCGTGTTGGGGCTCAAGCTGTTATTTCAGATGTGTCGAACTTTGTGGCGAAATTCAACAATGGTCAGGTCGACATGGTCGGTGCGCCGGCTTATGCCTATAAGCCGCTGGAGATTTATAAGGGCCTGGGCAGTAATGGTGCTATGTTTAACTTCCCGGTCTTGCAGGTAAGTGCAGATTTAGTGATTCGTCCAGAGAAATTCCCGGCCGGCTTTGGCCAGAAATCCCGTGACTGGTTTGTGAAAAATCTGCCAAAAAGTATTGCAATGATTAACCGTCTGGAAGCCGGTATTCCGGCAAAATACAAAATGAACCTCAGCGCAGAAGACAAAACCAAGTATCAAAGACTGTTACGCGATGGACGTATGGATATGACCAAGCGGGGTATTTATGATGCTGGCATGATGTCTGTTCTGAAACGTGCACGCTGCTCTATAGATAAGGCCAACTTTGAATGTTCATTATCGGGTGAATAATCTGCTTCTGGAAGAAAAAAAAGCTTAGATTCGTCTAGGCTTTTTTTGTAGCATCGCCGTCAGTTATACGATTGCAGATTATTAAAAAATCGTTAGACTGAAGAGGAGACACCCCACATGTTCCTCTAAAAACAAGAACATGCAATATGAAAAAATAAAAACAATCTGATAAGGAAAACAGCAGAATGAAAAAAGGATGGAAGGCGCTCATGCTGGGTACGGCCCTGCTCGGGATTTCGGGACTGACGCAGGCCAAACAGGTAGTATGTGTATTTGACCTGGTCGGTAAAAATGGCGATGTATATAGCCTAATGAAAGACTATCAGCTGGCTGCTAAAAACTGGGGAGGCGATATTGAGCTGCGCGTGAATACCAATGAGGCCGTGGTGGCCGAAGACTTTAAAGCGGGTAAATGTGATGCAATCAGTGTTACCGGAATGCGTGGCCGCCAGTTTAATAATTTCACTGGTTCTCTGGATGCAATTGGTGCCATCACTGACCTGAAGCTGGCCGTTAAAGTCATGCAGGGGCTGGCCAGCCCGACCTTTGCCAAGCATATGCTACAGGGGAAATATGAAATTGCCGGCGTGATTCCGGTCGGGGACGCTTATCTGCTGGTCAATGATCGCAGTATCAATACCGTGGCCAAAGCAGCAGGTAAAAAAATTGCGGTACTGAGCTATGATGAAGCACAGAAAATTATGGTACAGCAGGTCGGTGCGCAAGCCGTAAGTGCTGAAATCAGCAACTTTGCCAGCATGTTTAATAATGGTCAAGTCGATATTATTGGAGCACCAGCTGCTGCTTTTAAGCCACTTGAGCTGCATAAAGGCCTAGGAAATAAAGGTGCAATCGTCAATTACCCAATTTTGCAGGTGACCGGCAATATTATTATTCGCCCGGACAAATTCCCGGCAGGTTATGGACAAAAATCACGTGAATGGGTCAAGGGCCAGTTGCCGCGTGCTTTTGGTATTTTAGGTAAGATGAAGGCGGATATTCCGCAAAAATACTGGATGGATATTCCTGCTGCTGACAAGCCGGGCTATCAGAAAATGATGCGTGATGCCCGAATTGACCTGACCAAGCGCGGGATTTATGACAAACGCATGATGAAATTGCTCTGGCAGTTCCGCTGTAAGCAGAACCCAAAAAATTTCGAATGTGCCTTACAGGATGAGAACTATAAATAATCCTGATAAAATAAGTCAGATTTGACTTTTAATCTCAAGAGACTGACCATATATTGAGTGTTATACTTGAAATATGGTCTTTTCTTTTTAAAGACATACTATTCAATAGAGGATCTGCCATGAATGCTCAAGCGCTTGTGCTCACCGACAATGCCGCAAATAAAGTACGCCAGTTGCGTGACAGTGAAGGTAACCAAGACTTAATGCTCCGTGTTTATGTCACTGGTGGCGGCTGTTCAGGCTTTTCTTATGGCTTTAACTTTGCAGATAGCCAGAATGAAGATGATGCAGAATTTGTAAATGGCGACGTGAAAGTTCTGGTGGATGCACTCAGCTATCAGTATCTGGTAGGTTCGGTCGTAGATTATATCGAAGGTCTAGAAGGATCACGCTTTGTGGTACAAAACCCGAATGCAACCACAACCTGTGGCTGTGGTTCTTCATTCTCGATCTAAGTTTCGTAATAATAAAAAAGTCCTCATCTAGAGGACTTTTTTATACCCGCTTAAACCTAGTTTTCTAGTTTGACCGCTTCCAGCAGATCGAAAATAACCGAAGTGACATCCTGGCTGAGGTCACGGTTATTAAAAATCTCATAAGCACTGATGGTAATATCAGTATCGCTAGGTAATAGTCGCTGTTCTTCTTCAATGAGATCATTGATCGGTAAAATGGTCTGTTTGATTTCTAGATGCAGAATATCTTTGTATTCCAGATTTTCATCATCCAGTTCAATTAACTGTTCATTAAAATAAGGTAATAAAATCGAATGGAGATAAGGTTGAAGTTCCTTGATATCGAAGATTTCAACATCACGGGTTTCATCAATCGTACTAATGTGATCCTTTACTTCAATTAAAATATGGTAGTAACTCACACGAATCTCCAGAGATGGCTTAAAACACTATACTACCCTTCACCATAGCATGAAATGCCTTTATCTGCTGCTTAATTGTCCATCTGCCGATAAATATATCCTCTGGCTCAGCCAGATTAACGGCGATAGAGTAGGGTTTTATCGGCAGGTCGCAGTTGAAAATCCTACCTTGTTTGCTAACCCAAAACCGGATACCTCAGGGCTTTCAGACCATGAGGAGGCAGAAGTCCCAAAGCATGGCCCAGTCCATGTGCCAGGGTCAGCCGTCCAACATCTTGTGCTTCCAACTGATAAATCTGCATCTGGCTGGCCGTACATACGCCTTTATCAAATTCGCGTGGAGGAGAACGCTACTGGGCGTGCAGAATATTTTGCTGCTATAAGCCGTTTTGATGGGCAGGCAGTTGCAGATTAAAGTCAGTCTGCTGTTGCTGCTGCAAAGACGGGTATTCTTACTGAAAACGGGTTGCCTGTACCTCTAGATCTTGAGACTCTGTCGCAATTTTTTCACGTTCATGTTCAAATAAATCAGGCTGATTTTTGCGTTATGACAATGCCGGAAACTCCGTTTCAATCTGGCTTTTCTGACTGATCAGATAACGTTGCTGATCTGCAAGATAGCTTTGTGAGGCGGTTAAATTGTTCTCGTGATGCAAATAGCTGGACTCAATGCAAACGGGTATCCAGGAAGTGAGTCAGCCGCTCACTAAGCGAGTTATAGGGTAATGGTGGATGGGATTGGCGGGGTCTACATAGCCTGCAATACTGAGTCTCCTGCCTAAAATACTTAGAAAATCAGAATAGGTCTTTGATTTTAAAATTATTGTTTATACATAATCTAGCTGACTATTTTAATTTTTCCAAAAGAACTGCACTTTGAAAGGCATAGCAGCGACAAGTCTGGTTTTATCTATCTGCCTTTAAGTCGTCGCAGACACTCAACGGACGAGCTAAAAAATATGATCAATATGGACATTTTCTTTTTATAAAATGCAGGGAATAAAAAACCGCGCTTGCGCGCGGTTTTTTAGGTGTCAGCTGACAAATTATTTTTTGTCATCTTTTACTTCAGTGAACTCAGCATCTACAACGCCATCGTCCGCTTTTTGTGATTGACCAGCCTCACCACCCTGGAATGCATTCGGGTCGAAACCTTGTGCACCAGCTTGGCCTTGAGCTGCTTCATAAGCACGTTGCGTGATCGGCATGATGATGTTTTGCAGCGCTTCAGTTTTCGCCTTGATCTCTTCTACATCATTTTCACGCGTAGCCGTTTCAAGCTCTGAAACCGCTGTTTCTACCGCAGTTTTCTCATCCGCAGTCACTTGTTCGCCCAGATCTTTCACTGCTTTTTGAGCAGAAGAAACCAGTGCGTCTGCTTCGTTACGTGCTTTGGCAAGCTCTTCAAACTTACGGTCTTCTTCTGCATTCGCTTCCGCATCCTTGATCATCGCTTCAATTTCAGCATCACTCAAACCTGAGTTTGCTTTAATTTGAATTGATTGCTCTTTACCTGTGCTCTTGTCTTTTGCAGATACTTTCAAGATACCGTCAGCGTTAATGTCGAACGATACTTCAATTTGCGGCACACCACGTGGCGCTGGTGGAATGTCGCCTAACTGGAAGTTACCCAACAATTTGTTTTGTTGAGCCATTTTACGTTCACCTTGGTAAACCGAAATGTCTACAGCAGGCTGGTTATCCGCAGCAGTAGAGAATACTTGAGATTTTTTCGCCGGAATGGTGGTGTTTTTCTCGATGATTGGAGTTAACACACCGCCCATGGTCTCAATACCCAGTGTCAACGGAGTGACGTCAAGCAGCAGAACATCAGTCTTGTCACCTGAAAGCACGGCACCTTGAATCGCTGCACCCATTGCAACTGCTTCATCCGGGTTCACGTCTTTACGTGGTTCACGGCCAAAGAATTCCTGTACTTTTTGTTGTACAAGTGGCATACGCGACTGACCACCTACCAAAATCACGTCAGAAATATCAGAAGCTGACAGACCGGCATCTTTCAGGGCGATACGGCAAGGCTCAATCGTACGATCAACCAGATCAGCTACCAGACCTTCCAGTTTTGCACGGGTAATATTGATGACCAAGTGCTTAGGACCAGTCGCATCAGCCGTGATATATGGCAGGTTGATCTCAGTTGCGTTAGAAGAAGAAAGCTCGATTTTGGCTTTTTCTGCTGCTTCTTTCAGACGTTGTAATGCCAGTGGATCATTTTTCAGATTCACATTTTGTTCTTTCTTGAACTCTTCAACCAGATAGTCGATCAGGGTATTGTCGAAGTCTTCACCACCCAGGAATGTATCACCATTGGTCGACAATACTTCGATTTGCTGGTCACCATCCAGGTCGGCAATTTCAATAATTGAAACGTCGAAAGTACCACCACCCAAGTCATAGACAGCCACTTTACGGTCGCCTTCTTTCTTGTCCATACCGAATGCCAAGGCAGCTGCCGTTGGTTCGTTGATGATACGTTTCACATCTAAACCAGCAATTTTACCGGCATCTTTCGTTGCTTGACGTTGTGCATCGTTAAAATAAGCAGGCACGGTTACCACAGCTTCAGTCACTGTTTCACCTAAATAATCTTCCGCAGTTTTCTTCATTTTTTTCAGAACTTCTGCAGAGATTTGCTGTGGAGCAAGTTTCTTATCGTTTACTTCAACCCAAGCATCGCCATTGTCTGCTTTAATGATTTTATAAGGTACAAGACCGATATCTTTTTGTACGGCCTGATCTTCATAACGACGACCAATCAGACGCTTGATTGCGAACAGGGTATTTTTCGGGTTAGTTACCGCCTGACGTTTTGCAGACTGACCTACCAGAATTTCGCCATCTTTATACGCAATAATAGATGGGGTGGTACGCGCACCTTCCGCGTTTTCAATTACTTTAACTTTGTCGCCTTCAAGTACAGCTACGCAAGAGTTAGTTGTACCTAAGTCAATACCAATGATTTTAGCCATTTGGAGGTTTCCTCAATAATTTTTTTGTGATTTACACTTGTTATCCGATATGAGAGCCATTCAAATTTTTTCAAGTTAATTTTTAGAAAAAATTTCACAAACTCCCGAAATACTTAGCTTTAGGCGCCAACCATGACCATTGCTGGACGTAATAAACGACTATTCAGCGTATAGCCTTTTTGCAGCACATTGCCAATTTCATTGGTTTTGGCATTTGGATCGATACCTACTGCCTGATGCAGGTCTGCATTAAAGCCATTGGCGGTATCCACCACCACCACACCAAATTTTTCCAAAGTTGTCAGTAAAGATTTTAGGGTAAGCTCAACTCCTTCAGAAAAAGCAGTCTTTTCCTCGCCCACTGCGGCAATTGCGCGTTCAAGGTTATCAACGGTTTCCAGTAGCTCTTTGGCAAATTTTTCCAGCACCGTATCTTTATGCTTTTCAGATTCGCGTTGAATCCGTTCCACACTTTTTTGTGCTTCATAGACTGCATTGGCCGTACGGGCTTTTTCTAGTTTCAGATCGCCTTCAAGCTGGGCAATTTTCTCTTCTAAAGCTTCAACGGAAACCTCCGCCTGCTCAGTATCTGCTTGAGTTTGTGCTGTGTCTTGTTCCACTTGCTCTTGCTCAAGTTCTTGAGCCTGCTGGTTTTGCTCAGTTGCCATTGATTTACTCCGTTTAAATGGGTTTTTAAACATGTACAGTCCTTTGGGCATCAGTGTTAACCAAGTTAATGCTGAACTGCCATGATTGAAATACTGAATTACTTTAGAAATAGGGGCAGGCCCAAAAAATTCAAGCGCAAGTACGGATTAATTTTAGGATTTATAGCAAAGTCTGAAAAATTCATAAAAGTCGCACAGCTTTTATCGTCTAGTAGCTCTTGAGTACAGCTCAGCGCCAAGAATAAAAGCACCGTAATTTATCCTTAAGTTTAAGTTATTTTTAACAAACCCGAGGTTTTTTAAACAATTGTAGACTTTAGTCGAATGATGTGGGCTTAAATCCGGATTTTCTATGCATTGCCTCATTACAAATTCTATTGCTCAATCGTAATTTTAGATGAAGAGGATAAATTTTATCTGTTTCCAATAGGCTGAAGGAAAATGTATGATTGCCTTGTCAATAGTGACTTTACTCCGAAGAGAGAGCCGAATAAAGTCACTTTTAGCTTAGATTATAGCTGGCTGTTTTAATTGAAAAATTATTCAAGCTTGGTTTTGGGTTGCTGGTTTTTTATACTTAAAAAAGATTAATAACCAATCAATAAAGTATTTCACAATTCAGCCTTAAATGAATAGGATCTAACTCAGATTTTACCGCTGTAGTTTCTTGTTTTTCTGGCTTATCTATCTCTGGATAAGCCTTTTTTTCGTCTGTTTTAAATTGCATAGCTGATATTGAGTTTTTGCGCTTGAATCTTCAATCGCGGCGATGCCCGCGGTGAGACTGCTGTTGCGGGCGATGGCGATCATTCCAGCTTCGATGCCCAGAATGGTTCTGCTGGGCTTTTTTACGTTGCTGCTCAGCTGCCTGGCGACGTTTGCGTTGCGCTTCAGTCTGTTTCTGACGTTGTGCTGATATACTTTTGCGCTGCTGTTTCAGATCCTGTTGCTGCTCCTGTTCCCAATGACGGTGTCGAACTTCTTGTCTGCGCCGCTCCATTTCCAGACGCTTGCGTTGCTGTTCATATTGCCAACGCTGCCGGTTATAACGATGATCCTGATCATAGTGATAGTCATAACCACGCCGATCATAACGGCCGTCATAATGGTCATTTTCCGGAAATGCCACACAACCTACAGCTAAAAATGCAGTTGCAAGAGCTAGCGTGATTACTTTAGTGGCCATAGGCTTCCTTCTTTAAAATACAATTAAGCTCGCAAAAAACATCAGAAATCTTAAGAAAATTGTCAATGACATCTTTTATAAAGCAGGTTAGCGTATTGCATAGAACCTCTGTGTACCTAGATATTAAGGTTTCTATAACAGAATGGTCACTAAACTTCTGATCATGTAGAAAATATGAAGAATTAAGAGAAAAGGGGCAGAAAAGCATGAGTCAAACTCACCCGGTAATGAAATATGTACAAGAAAAGGGACAAGGATTCGGCGCACGGATGCTGAACCATATGCCTGGTATGGCACAGGAGGCTCTAGCCAAGGCATTGGACTATCCTTATATCTATCCGGATCTGGACCCATTTGTTAAATGTTTAATGGCTATTCAGCTCAAGCAGGGAAAGTCCAGTTTTATTCATGAGGATGTAGCTAAGGCACGGGTCGATTTTATTCAGCAGATGAAAGCGATTCAGGGCAAGCCGACTTCACTGAAAATGGTTGAAGATATCCGTCTGCCCTTACATAGCGGAACCATTATGGCTCGGCACTATCATCCTGCGCCGCAGAAAAAGCTGCCTATGATCATGTTTTATCATGGTGGCGCCTTTATGGTCGGCAGTCTGGATACCCATGACGAGTTCTGCCGTTTACTGGCTGTGCATGCCAAAGTACAGGTACTCAGTGTGGCCTATCCTTTAACTCCGGAATATAGCCCGCTACAAATCGTGCAGGTCTGTGAAGATGCACTGGCCTGGGCACATCAGAACAGTAAAACTCTCAAAATCTATAAAAACCGGATCGCGGTTGCGGGGGATAGTGCCGGTGGTAATCTGGCAACTGTTGTAGCACAGCACAGTGTTGGCAAGAGCTATGCAGCACGGGCGCAATTACTATTATATCCTGTGCTCGATTTCAAGAGCCGTCATCCTTCTTTTTATGCCTATAAAGAGGGGCTGGTCTTGTCTGAAGAGGATGTTAATCTGGTTAGCCGACTATATGTGGAAAACCACCAGATGGCGCTTGATGATCCACTGGTCTCACCGACTTATGGTAATTTAAAACAGCTGCCGCCGACTTATGTTATTACCGCACAGCATGATCTATTACATGATGAAGCCTCTATTTATGCTCATAAATTGCGCCAGCATGGTGTACGGGTCTATCATAAAAACTATGTCGATCAGACGCATGGGTTTATTAATTTAAGCCCGATTTCTAAACGGGCCAAAAAATATGTGATCGAGATCGCTCGGGATTTTCGAAAATTTTGGGATAAACGCAATTAGGCTGGGCCAATTTTAAAAGGTGTTTGCTAAAACACCTTTTATATTTTGAGATCATTATTCTGCTTATGAATACTGTTTATTTGGAAGAGATTTGAGCTTCAGGGAAAATTAAATTAAATTTCGGGATATAAAAGCTTTGTAAATATTTGGCTTTGGAAAAGTCGGGAAAAATATCTCCGGTATTATGCCATTCTACCTGTAAAACTTTGCTGAGATAACCGCGGAACTGAGGGCTAAAGTCAAAACGCTGCCCTTCCCAGGCCTGCTGGATTCTCAGCATTGAGGCAGGGATATGATGACTATTTATATAGAACTGGCGCGGTGAGCGGGTTTTGCGAATAGAGAGGCTCATCTGGTGACCTTGGTGGCTGATACGGCAAATCGTGTCCTGATGATGCTCCTCCCACTCAAATTCAGCATATTCTTTAGGAATCCCCCATAAAGCCTGACCATGTGCTACAGATTCATGAGTAGATACATAGATTTTGGGAATGGAGCTTAAGCGCCGCTTACTGATTAGAGGATGATCTAAAATCAGCAGCTCATCATAAGGACCCACCGGTGAACTCTGGTAACGTATTAAGAGGACCTGAACAACGCGGCCCAATGCTGAAGGCGCAACTCGAAACGCTTTGGCCTGCTGGATAAAACTGGGCGTCAGCCAGTAATTTAAAATAAAACCTTCACCTTGCAAATGCCAAGGTGGGAACTGATTGATATTTTGTTCCTGTGCAAATGCATAATTCATTATTATTCTCTTGTATTTGATTGGCAGACAACTGCTATTATTGGACATAAAAGCTTAATATACCGTCATTCCAAAGCGGATCTATATAAAGGATGAGTTAAAAAATGTTAAAAAAATCATTGTCTGCCATCGTACTAGCTGCCATTAGCTTACCGGGCTTTGCTGCAAATACCCTGATTGAGATGCAGACTTCATCTGGCAATATCGAAATTGAACTCTTTAATGACAAGGCACCGATCTCAAGCAAAAACTTTGAAGACTATGTCAAAAGCAACTTTTATACCGGCACTATTTTTCACCGTGTGATTCCTGGCTTTATGATTCAGGGTGGTGGTTTCGATGCAGCGATGCAAGAAAAGCCAAATGCTAAAGCGGCGATTAAAAATGAATCCTATAATGGTTTGCAAAATAAACGCGGTAGCTTGGCTATGGCACGTACCAATCAGCCTGACTCTGCAAAAGCTCAGTTCTTTATAAACTTGGTTGATAATAGCTTTCTGGATCGTTCAGCCATGAATGCAGGCTATACGGTGTTTGGGCGAGTAACGAAGGGTATGGAAATTGTAGATAAAATTGCCAAAGTCCCGACCCGTAATTATGGAATGCATCAGAATGTACCAGTTACAGCAGTACAAATTAAAAGTGTGACGATTAAAACACCAAGCGTGAACAAATAACTATAAAACTAAATAGAAATATTTTGTTCATATTTTTTGTTTAATATTATAAGTTTATGTAAATATTGGTGGGAAAGTGAACCAATTTGGTGCATAAAAATAAAACAGTCGTGAATCTTGTGAGTTAAAAGCACTTGCACGTGTAAGAAATTGCCCTATAATGAGCCTCATACCGACGAGATAACCGGAACGAACGAAGCGCGAAGCGTTGAGTTGTTTGGGATTGTCGAAGTCCAGCATCTAATACTGACGAGGTATTAGAAAGATCATTAAGAGATTATGAAGAACAACTTGTGTGGATTTTTACTGGTTGATTGATCGAAATATTATCATTGATTGATTGGTTTAAATTACTCGAAGTTTATTTGAGAGAATTTGTCAGAAAATTGATGAGCCAAGATTG
>NZ_VLSR01000023.1:0-39832 GCF_007558235.1 Acinetobacter sp. RF15B
GAGCTTGATTAGCCTGGCTTAAATTTGGTTTGCAATATAACGCCTGAATACCCATTTTCTTCATTAAAGTACGTGTATGACGTCGTCCTATATGATGCCCTTGACGATTCAACAAATCACGCATCATACGACTGCCTGCAAAAGGATATTGCATATGTAATTCATCAATACATCGCATCAGCTTCAGATCTGATGAGCTAACAGGTTTTGGGCGATAATAATAACAACCACGAGAGACTTTCAGTAACTTAGCTTGTTTAGATACTGAAATCTGAAGTGAGTGATCGATTAACTTTTGTGGTTGAAGCGGCCCAGTTTCTTCAACACACCTTCTAAAAAATCAATTTCTAATGCCTGCTCACCGATTTTTGCATGTAACTTTTTAAGATCAATGGGAGGTTCTGATGGAGCTTTTGATTGATCGAAAGCTTGTGAGGAAGCTGAGATCAATTTATTTTTCCAGTCAATAATTTGGTTTTGATGAACATCAAACTCAGAACTCAATTCAGCAAGTGTTTTTTCTGCTTTGATCGCAGCAAGTGCTACCTTAGCCTTAAAGTCGTTTGAATGATTTCTTCTTGGTCTACGTGCCATAAAATACTCCATATATTGATGTTTATAACATCATTTGAGGAGCAGAGTATCACTTATAGGAGTTGTTCAAATTTCCGGAGCCATCTCTCGTTTGATTAAATACGGTTTATAAGGCTCAAGAATACTCACTTTAGATTGTGTTCGTTGATATTTAGGTGTTACTTGAGATCGTAAATATTTACACACAGTATTTCTAGAAATACCGAGTTCGCGGCTAATTGCCTTAATAGATTGACCTTGTTGATGAAGTATTTGGATTGTCACTGCTTGCTCCAAAGTTAACATGTTGAGCAGTCCAAAAAGACCACTATATTAACCAAGGGGGTCAATTTTCAAATGCTGTTGGGGGGTCATTTTTACATTGCCGCTAACAACTCTTCAGCATGCTGGCCTGAACGACTATCCTGAAAGTCATAGATCACCGCCTGAACTGGATTGTACTGTGTGGTGGCATAGGCCCAGACATAACCTTTCTTCGGTTTTTTATTATTCTCACCCATCCGCATGATGGTGACCGGTGTTTCATCTGCATGCAGCACCTGCTGTTGTAGTACCACCTCTTTTAAGGCATTGGCCAGAGGTTCCAGTTCTACACCGCAGCGACCTATCCAGTCAGATAAAGTTGATCTAGAAAGTTCGATTCCCGCCCGCTGATAGATCAGACGTTGACGGTACAGCGGTAAATGATCGGCATATTTCGATACCAGCACATGGCTGAGCAGTTCAGGTGAAGCAATGCCTTTATCAATCACATAGGCGGGCATCGCTTGCTGAGTCAGGGTGTCACACTGATCACAGACCCATTTGCCACGCAAATGCTGTTCCTTATAGAACTGTGCCGGTCTGAAATGCAGTTTTTCACTGACATCTTCGCCGATACGACGGAGTCGGCAGCCACAAGCACATTGGGTTGATGCAGGTTCATGCTCAATACGGATGGTGTGTAGATGATCTGGCAGTGGTCGACGTTTAGGTTTGTTGACTGTGGCTTTCTGTGTCGCTGCATGGGTTTTATCTGCATTTAATCGTTCTAATTCCAGATCAACGGCTGCGATATCTTCTTCAACCGCTTCATCCCACAGATGGATTTGTTTTGCAGTGAGATGTTCGTTTTTACTGCCGAATTTGTGCTGTTTAAATAGTGCGAGTTCATGCTCGTATTTTTGATTGAGAATAGAAAGATGTTGAACTTTAGAATCTAATTGCTGATTGGTGACTTCAAGATGTTGAACTCTGGCATCTAATTGCTGGTTTGATTGTGCTAGAGACTGATGCTGCATCGCCAACTGTCTGGTGAATTCCAGCAGTTGTTCATGGGTCAGTTGGCTTAAGTCAGGCAGCGTAT
Organism: Acinetobacter sp. RF15B; assembly: GCF_007558235.1. NCBI lineage: Bacteria > Pseudomonadati > Pseudomonadota > Gammaproteobacteria > Moraxellales > Moraxellaceae > Acinetobacter > Acinetobacter sp. RF15B. The sequence continues at coordinate 1,940 of NZ_VLSR01000023.1, forward strand.
TCATGACCGCAGTATGCCTGAGGTCATGAAGAGAATGAAATAGAACGTTTGGAGGATGGCAGAATGGTCGAGCTTGGTTTAGAGCATATTCACCACTTGCTGCAATCCAATTCTCTGCCAGGGCAAACCTTGGATTAATGCCTGTAACTGTTCCGGGCTGAGGGCCACGGTTTCACCTTGGTGAACTTGAGCCCAGTGAAATTTACCCTGTTCCAAACGCCGGGCACACAGCCAGATGCCCAGTCCATCATGTACCAACACTTTCATACGATGACCACGTTTATTACAGAACAGGTAGGCGCAATGCGGTTTGATGTAGCCAAAGGCTCTCACCACCTGAGCCATGACAGTATCCATACCTGCACGCATGTCCATGGGCTGGGTAGAGAGCCAAATTTCATCAATGCGGATCATGTTGCCAGTGCCTTGAGTAATTCTGCCAAGGCAGGTATTTCTGATGTCTGCCATTTTAGCTGAATATCATTATTCGTATGAGGCACGGTGATACACAACGTGATCCTCTCATCAATAGGTTGGCTGATTGCAGCAGTGTAAGGCAAAGCAATAAATGCTGGATTCACATGAGTAGGATCCTGCACGGCACCCTCATGATGGCTGAAGATCCTGATCCAACGACTGACAAGGTTGGCATTAATACTATGTTGCAGTGCGACCGAAGCGATCGAGGTATTAGGATTTTTGCAGGCATTGACAATACTGAGTTTGAATTCTTTGCTGTATGATCTGCGTTTTTTAGCAACAGGAGGTGTTGCTGAATATATATCCATGTTCATGGATTAAGTCCCCACTTGTTTTTAGGTGGGGACTAAATTAAGGCTTATAGGATCGCTTGGTAAGGCTGTGTTAGCCGGATGCTTACTTTCTTTTACCTTAATAACGGATTTGTTTAACGGCAGCATACTTTTTGAAACACCACCAAACTATTTATATTCCACCAGCATATAAATTTCCCTATCGGAAAATCTGATAGGAATTGATTATTTTGATACAAAACGTGAAAACTGGGAGTGATTATATGGACATATATAATATTTCCGGATAAATATAAACCACTCCACAAGAAGAAAGGCAGAATTTAATCTCAGTCTGAAGTAATAGTACTATCAAAGACCAAATGTTAAGACGCATACTTAAGAAAGCAAATTTCAATAATGCATGAGGATGTAATTAGTTTGACGGGACTAAAAAAGTGTAGCAACTTGCTACACTTTTTCGCTTTTTTGAATCAGCTGTTTTAAGAAATCTTCTAATTGTAAAAGACTGGCTTCGTCAATTTTCGAGATATTCAGAGAAACTTTAAGCTGTTTTTGATTCAGTTTGATATTCCCCGCAATCTTACCAGCATATTCAATTTTTCTGACCACGGATGTTGTGGTCAGTTTTTCTGGATTCTGACTCAATAGTTTTTCAGCATAAGTAGTAACTTTGCTTTGCTCGAGTTTTTTGTCTTTTAATTTTTCCCAAGCTCCGAGTAAGGCCATTTCGGCTTCAGAGAGTTGTTCAAGATGATCCGATAGAAATTTTTTGAATGCAGTTGCAGCAGTACGGCCTAGCAAGCCCGGTTCCACATCAAGGTCATTTAAAATTGCTTGCGGCAGTTTTTCGTATGCTAAATACTTGTACATATCTTCGCGATTTAAACCCAGTGAATTGGCTAAACGTTGCTTGTTTTTCTTTAATTTCTCATCAAGTGAGTTCAAGCCAATAAAAATCTCATAATCTGTCAGATCCTGACGCTTTAAATTCTCTGCCAGGGTTAACAAAGATGCTTCTACATTATTTGCATCAATTATAATGGCTTCAATCACAGACTTTCCGAGTAATTGATGTGCCCGTAAGCGTCGCTCGCCTGCAATCAGTTCATATTTCAGATTATCCAGTTTACGTACTGTAATGGGCTGCAAAAGGCCGATTTCATTAATAGAATCCGCCAGTTCTTTTAACTGTGACTCTTCAAATATTTTACGCGGCTGGTTTGGACTTCGGCTGATATCCTCAATAGGGACATTACGTCTAAACTCTTTCGGCTCTTTAATATTGTCTTTCTGTGCTTGCTGATGTTTTTCTGTATTCTGTTTCAGTTTCTGAGCTAAAAGCTCTTTGGTGCTTGCCATAATGCTCTCAGGTTTTAATTTTCACTACAATTTCATTGGCAAGGCTTTCAAAAGCCTTACGTACTTTTGAATTTTTTTCTACTTTCAAAAGTGGTTGTTGCAGAATCGCTGCTTGATTGACTTTAGTACTTTGAGGAATTGTGGTTTCTAAAATTTTACCTACCTGTTTCAAGGCTTCATCCCGAATCAGCTTACAGACATTCTGACGTTCATCATGCTTAATTAGTAAAGCGCCTAAAAGCTCTAAATCTGGATTAATACGTTTGATTTTTTCAAGATGATTTAAAAGATCTGTTACCCCATACAATCCATATTGTGATCCTGATTCGATAGGGATAACGACATGTGTTGAAGATGCCAAGGCATTGCTGGTTAATAATTTAAGGCTAGGTGGACAGTCGATCAATATAAAATCATAAAGATCTTTTAATAGTTTTAACTTGATATTTAACTCTTCAGAAGGACGGGGAGCTTCTTCTTTTAGTTGATCTTCAGTTTTTCCTAAATTTAAGGAACCATAAATTAATGATACTTTTTCAAAGTTCGTTTCTTCTTGTAATGCATCTGCCAACAACGAAATATCGCCCACTAGTAATTCTGCTGTAGTGACAGCAATTTCGCTTGGATGTTGGATCCCAATGTGTAAACTTGCGTTTGCTTGAGGATCTAAATCAATGACTAAAACTTTGTAGCCCAGATTGGCAAGTTCTGAGGCTAGGTGTACAACAGTCGTTGTTTTGCCACATCCGCCTTTATGGTTAGCAACAGTAATAATTTTTGCAGACATGCGTGTCAGATGCTTCCTTATTTCAATGTTTAGTAATATAAATAACTTTCATTCATCTTACTATAGTTTTTAAATTTATAAATCCTATTTATTCAGCTGTAAAACAACTTAAAAAATAAATTTTTAACTAAGCTAGCTTAATTAAAAATTAGAATAATTAGTTATTTAGCTAATTAATAATTAGGATCATATTTTTATTATATAAAACAAATGCTTGTAACTTTAAAAGTGGAAGGTTTGTCACTATAAAGTGGAAGGTTTGTCACTATAAAGTGGAAGGTCTGTCACCGTAAAGTGGAAGGTCTGTCACTATAAAGTGGAAGGTTTGTCACTATAAAGTGGAAGGTCTGTCACTAGGGTGGAAGGTTTGTCACTACTATTTTTAGAACTGCTATTTTTATTTAAAAATAATATAAAAAACAAATATTTAAGCTGTTAATAAAGTCTCATAACTAAGCTTTAAAGGTGGAAAGATTGTCACTGTATCTTCTTAACCTGTGGATAATCTGTTTTTATTGGATATTTCCTGATGATTATATGTGCAGTTATACCTTTTAAATCTAACAAAAAGGTGGAAGCCTTGTCACATCAGGGTTTTTATCTGACTTAACCTAACTAGACCTGAATGAAAAAAGTAAAAATAGACCTTCTGAACTGTAATTTCGAGACTAAAGGTGGAAGGTCTGTCATCATGAGGTGGAAAGATTATAATTAATTCCACTTTAAGTGCAGGAAATCGGCTAAAATGCTTCTTTTTGATGACAAACTTTCCACTTTTAGAATATTGTGGTGAAAGTCTTGAAAGTTTTTCCACTTTTGTATATAAAAACTAAGTTAAATTATAAATATCACGGTTATGACAGAATCTGAACCATTGCAAGAAGAATCGAATTATATTCCTTACTGTATAGGCAACATTCGCCATAATGGCGTTGTCAGTACCAGTAACCGTTTAATTCGCCCAATCGAATTATCAGCCAATGAATATAAGGCACTTTTATATGCAATGGCGGTTGCGAATTATAGTGAGAAAAATAGGGTAGATGGTGAAATTACCGAACAAACTTATATTTATTTGTATAAGGATGATTTGGCAGATTTACTAGGATTAAATAAACGTAATTCAATTAATGTTGCAATAGATCGGATTTATAAAGAGCTTTCATCCCGGGTAGCTCATTTTATTATTGAGGAGCCAGCTGATAATGGTAAGAGAAAGACTAAAAAAGTACATTCTGTCGTTCCCATTATCCGTGAGTTAAGATGGGAAGATGATTCTAAAAATGCGATTCAGATTCGTTTTACCAGTGAGGTGTTGCCGTATTTCACTCAACTGGCTGGGGGTAATTTTACTACCTATCAGCTAAAACATCTTTTTGCCCTAGATTCTGTTGCCAGTATGAGTCTTTATACTTATTTCATTAAAAACGAATTTAAGTACGTCAATCAAAAGAGTTATGAAGTGCCATTACTTTTAGAAAACTTGAAAGCACTGATTGATATTAATGAAACCAAATATGATCGCTGGGTAGATTTTAGACGCTATGTATTAGACAAAATAGTGGCAGAAATTAACGAAAATACAGATCTACAGTTAGAGTATGAAACCGTTAAGAAAGGCCGTCCAATTGTAGGTGTGAATTTTAAACTGCATCATCGGATTGCTGATAAGGCACTGGATGAATTTGCAGTGATTGAAAAAATCTATCTTGATGTTCCATTTGAAGACAATGCATCCGTAAAAGAATTAGGGGCTAAATTCGATATGAATGTACGTTCTTGGTATATTTTTAATAATGATGAAAATTATCAGCAGTTCAAGAAGTGGTTTAAAAAAGTAGGATGCCTCACTGACTCTCAAGCAAATATTGTCATTAATGACACTTTATTCCAAATGGATTTTGCTGAAATTGGTATGGGGTTGAATGACTTTAAACGAAATATGAAGCATAAACTTAAAAGTAATCCGGAATTCGTCCATAGTATTCGTGAAAGACTGAATGATATTTTTGGTAAAGAGTTGATCTAGCGAAAAGTGTAGCAACTTGCTACACTTTTTAGATATATGTTCGTAAAGAATACAAGTGGTAAGGACCTTAGGATAAAAACGACTCTGTTGCATAAAGTGTGAAAATGAACCGTACCGGGTTTGTCGGAGAGTCAATATTCTGAGAGACTACCCCGATGACCAAATTAAAATATACCCCTGAAATCAGAGAAAAAGCGGTTCAATTACTAATTGAATCTGAAAAAGATTATCCTTCTACTTGGGCTGCAATCACAGCAATTGCGCCTAAGATTGGTTATACTCCTGAAACACTTCGTGCCTGGCATCAAAAGCATTTAGATCAGCAAAATCCTATTAAAGTACAACAGATATCTGATCAAGAAAAAATGAAGCAAATGGAACGTGAAATTAAAGAATTAAAGCGTGCCAATGAAATTCTACGTAAAGCAGCCGCTTTTTTCGCCCAGGCGGAGCTCGACCGCCCACACAAATAATGGTGGATTTCATCCATAACAATAAAGATCGATATGGTGTTGATGCGATTTGTAGGATTTTACCGATCGCAGCTTCAACCTATTACCGAACTTTAGATCTCGCGGACAATCCAGAACATCGAGCGAAACGAGATCTACATGATGAGCATCATGCTGAACAAATTAAACGAATTTGGAAAGAAAGTTCAGGTCGATATGGTGTGCGTAAGGTCTGGCAACAATTGAAACGTGAAGGCTATATTATTGCACGTTGTACAGTTGCTCGATTGATGCAGAAGCTAGGTATACAAGGTGTTTGGCGTGGTAAGAATAAACAAACCACCCGTAGCCGAGATGATCAAAAAAGAGCAGATGATTTAGTGAAACGTAATTTTAATGCTGATCATCCTGACCAACTGTGGGTGAGTGACTTTACGTATATTCAAACTCATTCAGGCTGGGTCTATACCGCCTTTATTATTGATGTGTTCTCACGAGCAATTGTTGGATGGAAAGTATCGACACGGATGAATACAGATATGGTGCTCGATGCATTAGAGCAAGCCTTGCACGATCGAGGCATGCCAAAGAATGTGATTCATCATTCCGATAGAGGTGTTCAATATCTTTCTATTCGCTATACCAATCGTTTAGAAGCTGCAAATTTACGAGCATCAGTCGGTACAACTGGTGATTCATACGATAATGCTCTGGCTGAAACGGTGAATGGCTTATACAAAACAGAGGTGATTGAATATTTAAAAGCAGATTGGCAAGGTTTAGCAGATGTACAACTAGCGACACTCAACTGGGTAGATTGGTTCAATAAAAAGCGTGTACACAGTGCACTGGGTTATGTATCGCCTTTTGAGTTTGAAGCAATGTACTATGATAAGATTAACCCGTTAGGTCAGGTGGCCTAACTTAAATAAAAAAGTCTCCGACAAACCCGGTACGGTTCAGAGCTTGATTAGCCTGGCTTAAATTTGGTTTGCAATATAACGCCTGAATACCCATTTTCTTCATTAAAGTACGTGTATGACGTCGTCCTATATGATGCCCTTGACGATTCAACAAATCACGCATCATACGACTGCCTGCAAAAGGATATTGCATATGTAATTCATCAATACATCGCATCAGCTTCAGATCTGATGAGCTAACAGGTTTTGGGCGATAATAATAACAACCACGAGAGACTTTCAGTAACTTAGCTTGTTTAGATACTGAAATCTGAAGTGAGTGATCGATTAACTTTTGTGGTTGAAGCGGCCCAGTTTCTTCAACACACCTTCTAAAAAATCAATTTCTAATGCCTGCTCACCGATTTTTGCATGTAACTTTTTAAGATCAATGGGAGGTTCTGATGGAGCTTTTGATTGATCGAAAGCTTGTGAGGAAGCTGAGATCAATTTATTTTTCCAGTCAATAATTTGGTTTTGATGAACATCAAACTCAGAACTCAATTCAGCAAGTGTTTTTTCTGCTTTGATCGCAGCAAGTGCTACCTTAGCCTTAAAGTCGTTTGAATGATTTCTTCTTGGTCTACGTGCCATAAAATACTCCATATATTGATGTTTATAACATCATTTGAGGAGCAGAGTATCACTTATAGGAGTTGTTCAAATTTCCAGATCCATCTCTGTACGACTGGTGATTCATATGATAATGCTTTGGCTGAAACGGTGAATGGCTTATACAAAACAGAGGTGATTGAATATTTAAAAGCAGATTGGCAAGGTTTAGCAGATGTACAACTTGCGACGGCTTTGTTGCACAAAGATTTGAAATGCAAAGCGCCCCTAATTGAGCCAAATTTAAGGCGTAACTTGGGTAAGTGGTCGACCTAATTCCGTAAATCTGTTGAGGACTGCTACACGTGCATGAATTTCATTCACCTGACTAGGAAAGCTTCTTGCCATTAATTTATCGCCTAATAATTTGATGCAATGCATCTTGGTTTCCACCAAACTGCGGCGATGATAGCCTGACCATTTTTTCCATAATGTCCTGCCTAAACGTTTAACTGTTCGAAGTAATTCATTTCGCTCTAGCGAGCTACTCTTTGTATCTTTCCATGGTTTCGCATTTTTTCTAGGTGGAATCACCGCATGTGCTTGCCGATCTGCAATGACCTGACGGCATTGCTTGGTGTCATAAGCTCCATCGGTATAAACAGAGTCAATCTGCTCATCTTGTGGAATCTGATTAAGTAAATCACCAAGCACCTGTGAATCACTGACATTATTGGTTGTGAGCTGAATAGCGCGTATTTGTAGGGTTTTGGCATCTATACCAATATGTAGTTTACGCCATTGGCGACGATATTCAGCTCCATGTTTCTTGCGTTTCCATTCGCCCTCACCTAGAAACTTCATGCCTGTAGAGTCTACGAGTAGATGCAGCCCATCGCTACTTTTTTGGTAGCTGATTGCAATATCAATATGCTTTTGTCTTCTACAAAGCGTACTGTAATCTGGTGCGGTCCAATTTAATCCGCAAAGTTCAATCAGACTTTGCACAAAGCCAGTGACCATACGTAAAGATAGACGGAATAAGGATTTAATCATTAAGCAGCATTGGATAGCTGCGTCGGAGTAGGTTTGATTTCGCCCTTGTTTGCCTTTTGATGGAGCATACCATTGCGTAGCAGGATCAAACCAAATGACAATATTTCCGCGACTCATGAGTGCTCGGTTATATGCGGGCCAATTGGTTGTGCGGTAGATTTTGTGTGTAGGCTTCTTCATTTGAAAATTATATCGCTGAAAAATCCTTTACAGATAGATTTGTGCAACAAAGCCGATTTGAAGTTATAAATCCTTTAATTTAAAAACACTACATTGATCTATATTTATTGCGGATGGGGGGGAGACATCATTTTTCATCGTTGTTTCGAAGATAACCATATATGATTTCTGAAAATTTCATCATGGTAGCAATAAAGCATGGGCATTTTACCAAAAATTGAATCAGTACTACTAGAAATCAATCAAAGTCTTGGTGGTAATACCGCATATTCAACAGTTCAACTTGCATACTAAAATTACAAAGCTAAATAAATTTTCAAAGAACACTTGCAATAGTTAATGTAACCTTCATCTATTAAAAATTATTATATTTTTTAGGGGGTAAGGGGAGAATGAGTAATCCAGTTTCTCTTTCAAATAGTTGTATTCTCCTTGCAGGTAGCATTTCTCTTACTACAAATGATGACCAGATCGATAAGGCTCATTCATTTGTTGAAGCTCTTGTAACAGAAGTTATTAATGCTGGAGGCAGCTTTATCGGTTATTTTTCAGCAGAGCCTGTAAATCAAACTCAAAAATCTTTAGTTTTTGATTGGACTATTGCTAGAAAAATAAACGAACTAACTCAAGGGATAGAAAACAAAATCTTTCTTAAGATTGTTGCATCAAATGATCGGTTGCAATTCAAAACCAATTCCGAACAGCGACGGCTTTTAAATAGCATGATTGCTCGTGGGGTTGCTGAACATATTTGTATTGATGACGAAATCTTAACAGGTAGCAATGTAGGTGAAGAACAAATTGAGCATGCTACAGCAATGATTGCACTAGGTGGTGGTAAAGGAGTATTAGATAGAGCTCACAAAATGGTAAAAAAAGGGTTGCCTATTTTGCCTTTAGATCTACAAATCGGATCAAATAAAGAAGATGGAAATGGTGCATTAGGATTGCTAAAAAAATTTAGAGATACTCCTCAAACTTATTTGCAAAATACCGGTTCTACTGTGGTAAAAAGTATTTCAGCACTCTCTTTAGAAGAACCTGTATTAGAATTTTCTCAAATTGCAAAGAGAATTATTACGATCTTTTATAAAGAGGAACAAGCTAGACACGCAGCTCTTCCGCCAGATGTATTAGTCTTGACAGCTTTACCAATTGAATTATCAGCTGCAAGGCAAGCATTAAATATTAATGAAGGTGTACAGCCTATAGTTACAAGTACGGGTCTCCATGTATGGAAAACAGAAATAATTCGCAATGATGGTATACGGGCTAATTGCGCAATAGCATGTTTTTCTAGCGCTGGAAATGTAGATGCTTCTTCAATCACCACCACATTACTAATTGAATTACAACCTAAAAATGTAATCATGTTAGGTATTGCTGCGGGAATGCGCGAAAAATGTGCTTTAGGCGAAGTTGTTTTATCTGAACAAGTCGTTGCATACGAAGGAGCAGCTCTCATTGAAGGTGGCGCTACAGAACACCGGCCTAAAAGCACAGTGTTAGATCTTAAAGTTAGACAGGATGTTAGCACATATTTATCTAACAAAAGTTCTTTAGAAAGTCGCTTAATAAAGAGCTATGAAGCCTTAGAAATCATACTTCCAGATAGTATTGAAATTGGCCCAGTAACTAAAAGTGTTATGCCTAAAACAGTCACTATTGGAAGTGGTGAGAAGCTTCTTCGAGATCCTGAAAAATTTAAAGCCTTAAAAGAACTTAATGGAAAAATTGAAGTTGCTGAAATGGAGGGTGCAGGAGTATTTGCGGCTTGTGCTTTACATAAAAAACCCGTGTTAATGATTAGAGGAATTAGTGACTTTGGTGATTCCACAAAAGACAATCGCTTTCATGACTTAGCCGCAAAAGCAGCTGCTGCAGTAACAGCAGATTATATTACTCATGGCTTAACACTTAATAACTAACTTGGGGAAACACATCAGAATGTCACTTACAAATTCAGATCTTCAATATTATGATGGTAATGTACTTCGTTTACCTTCAGAAAAACGTACAGAATATCATGCACAAGTGGATAATTTAATAACAGAGTTACGCAAACATATCACTTCAAACTCTGACTTAAAAATAGCAAAAGTAGTTAAAGCCGGTTCTTTTGCAAAGTATACAATTTTGAAGAAAACTGTAGATGATCCTATCGATGTAGATATTGTATTTTATATCAGTAATAAAAATGTAGATGATTCGACATTAGACAATCTTAATGACTTAATTTACACGTTACTCACAAAAATTTATCCAACTAAAGCTGTTGAAGATTTTGAGATTCAACGGAGAGCAGCTACAGTAACTTTTGTCAAAAGTGGGCTGAGTGTAGATGTAGTTCCTGTAATTCAAGATGCCCAAGAACCAAACCATGGTTGGCAATATGATCTAAAAACTAAAGAAAAAAACCTAACTTGTGCTCCTTGTCATATTCAATTTATTCGTGATAGAAAAAATTCAGATAAGCATTACCGCACTTTAGTGCGTATGGCAAAACGATGGAAAAATTTTGCGTGCCCTCCGGGCCTTAAATCTTTTCATCTAGAGTTGATACTAGCTTATTTACAAGATCGTGATGGACCAACACAAAATATTGAACAACGTTTTAGAGAATTTTTAGGATTTATAGCTCAAAGTGAATTAAATGAACGTATTGATTTCCCTGAGAACTCGGCTAAGGTGCAGAAATATTTTTCAGATCCTGTTGTAATTATTGATCCTGCTAACCATGAAAATAATGTAGCGTCTCGAATAACTATAGAAGAGAAAGAACAAATCGTCAAAATAGCCTTACAAGCTTGGGAAACTGCAAATTATGCATCAGTAGAAGATGATAACGACATTTGGAAAGAAATATTCGGTAATAAATTTAAAATTAAGGATTAAAGCATGAGTTCATCATACTCAAGTACTTATTCGAGTACTTACACTGTAGCTGATGTTGAAAAAGTTGTACGTAGTATTAAAGCAGATTTAATTATGATCGCTAGTAGCACAAGAGCGATGACTGAAGATAAAGCGAAAGAATATGCCCATGATATTGAACTATTAGCAAAAAATGAATATTTATCTAAAGTGGATGTAACTTTGATATCTTCCTATGGTTCAGAAGTTAGAGCTATTAAGTACATATTTCAAACTGAAGGTGCATCTGGTACTGAAAGACCTGGCGGAGTAATGTGGCCCCACACACCAGATGGACGAATTAGAATTATATTGTCACATACCGATAAATATCGTAATGAATCAGAAAAAGCTTCCAAATTACCATTGGAAATAACTTGGGTCTCAACAACAGAAAGTACCACTCACAGTAGCCTTTCTGCATCAGGGGAGCGAGGTTATAGCAGTAATGGTTATGGAGCTAATAGGAGCGACTACTCATGAGTAAATCAACAGTTTTTGAAGTTAAGACAGATTTACCAATTAAACAATTTGATGATTTAGCTGACAAATTACTCGGTTTTGAATCTAGATATTCCCGTATTAAGAAACAAGTACAACTTTTGCTTCAGGCTGATGAGTTAGAACAATGGAGTAAACAAAAACATGGGAAAAAACTAGCGGTTATTGATCTTCTTGTCGATCAATATCCTTTAGCTATTTTTCATGGTGATGTAGGTACTGGAAAAACTGCAAATGCTGAAGCAATTGTTAATAGATTAGCTCGTGATGCGAAAATAGAAGATGCTTTGCTATTTAAGCTTAGTAATAAAGTCAGAGGAACTGGTAAAGTTGGTGAAATGGGTACTCTCATTGCACAAGCATTCGATGAAATCACTCGGTCTATTGGACATGGAAATGGTCGAGCTTTTCTTATTATTGATGAAGGTGATTCGCTTGGAGCATCTCGAAGTCAAGAAAATAGTCATCATGAAGATAAAGTTGGTGTGAATACTTTAATTCAAGCAATAGATGATTTAAGAAAACATGGTGGCCGTATCTTTGCAATTTTATGTACTAATCGATTAGCTGCTTTAGATGCAGCTGTTTTGCGTAGAGCTTCCATTGTAGAAGAGTTTGTTCGCCCATCTAATGAAGAACGACATGAGCTTTTTACTAAAGATTTGTCTGACATCGATTTTTCGGAAGATGAAATTGCCGAATTAGTAAGTGCAACTGCTCCTCACGGAGCAGAACCAGGTTGGACTTATTCAGATATTCGTACACGGTTATATCCAACGGCAGTTTCTTTAGCTTTTCCTGATTCAGAATTAACAATCTCACACTTCCATCAGGCTCTTAGTAAGCTAAAGCCTTCACCTATAATGGCTGGATAACATAATTCTAATTGGAAGGAGCATAAGAATGTATAAAAAAGAGGTTTATATTTCTGTAGACATTGAAACAGCAGGTCCTATAGTAGGTGAACACAGTATGCTGACTATAGGAGCATGTTTCGTATATAACCCTGATATAGAATTTACAATAATGCTCCAACCAATCAGTGATCAAGCAATTGAAGAAGCTTTAAAAGTGTCAGGAATAACTTTAGACCAAGCACGAAAGAAAGGTATTCCCCCCATAGAAGCAATGTCTCAATTTGAAAGTTGGATACTCAAGTATTTACCAGAGGACTCTAGACCTATATTTGTAGGACTTAATGCGCCTTTCGATTGGTCTTTTATAAATTTTTATTTTCTAAAATATTTAAATAGAAATCCTTTTGGTATATCAGCTATAGATATCAAAGCTCTTTTTATGGGAGCCACAAAATGTAGCTGGTACGATACAAAGTCAAGTTCAATAGATAAATATGTACATCCTACTTTACAAGGAGATCATAATGCTTTGCACGATGCAAAGTATCAAGCAGAATTATTTAGATTAGTTTATTCAATTGAATAAATTATATAATTCATAAGTTGACAAAAATAACTAAACATGCGAAAAGACATTTTTGGTTAAATGATGTTTGCACATGCCACGGATTGTTACCGTCCCACTCAGCTTAGAACAGCGTGCACAACTAATTCTCCTGACCAAGCATGCAGCACATTGGCGTGAAAGACAACGTGCCCAAACTATTCTCTGGCTTTCCGAAGGTAAAACTGTTGCCGAAGTTGCTGCGTTACAAGAGCGTATCCCAGAAACCATAAGGCTACAACGCCGACATTGGGAGCTACATCAGTTTGAATCGATTCAAGAAGGTCATCGCTCAGGCCGTCCCAATACACTGACATCAAACTATCAGGCTCAAATCTTAGAGTGGGTCAACACAAGCCCACTCAATGCAGAACAAATCCGAGTCAAACTGCATGAAAAACACGGTGTGTCCGTGTCTGTTGAAACTATTCGCAAGTTTTTGCGAGATTCAGGCATGGTCTTCAAACGCACCCGCCACAGCTTGAAAAAAAAGAGACCCGACCGCATTTGGACAAGCGCAACAGCAAATTGAAGCATTACGTGAGCAAGCGGCACGTGGTGAAATTGTATTGGGCTATGTCGACGAAACAGGATTTTCGGCTACGCCAGATAACCGTTATGCATGGACAAAGATAGGCGATGTTCATGCGGTTGATGCTGTAAGACTAAAGCGAGTTAATGTGATGGGTTGTCTCCTGTCAACGGGTCATCTGATCACCAGTTGCCTACAGGAGTCCGTTAACAGTCGCTGGTTTTATGCCTATTTGATGGGTGTAGCAGCACAGGTGAAACGCAGCTATCAAGTTCCTTTGGTGTTGATTGTTGACAATGCCTCGATTCATCGCAGCAAACAGATGGTAGATTGGCGCAAGCTTCTTGTACAAGAGTATTCAACGACTTTGTATTTTCTACCTGCGTATAGTCCTGAGCTGAATAGAATTGAGATGGTTTGGAAGCAGATGAAGTATAACTGGCGGGATTTTAAGGTAATGAAGGCAGATCAAATAGAGCGTTGGGTTGGGCAGATTTCAAAGGGTTTTGGTAATGAATACATGTTTACTTTTTAGTTGATACTTATAGTTTTCAATTGGGTAATATTAATATGACAAATAGGATTAATTCTGAACAAGCTGTTGAACATGCCTGGAAGTACTTTGAATTACATTCCAACCAAAGAATAACAATGTTCAATTATTTTCTTTTTATCATTGCTGGATTAGGAACCGCTATAGGTGTTTCCATTCAGTCCTCAAGTACCTTTGCTTACATAGGAATATTTTTATCCATTTTCTTAAGTATTACGGCATTTGTTTTCTGGAAGCTAGATCAAAGAACATCTTTTTTAATCAAACAATCTGAAGAAGTCTTTAAAAGATTAGAAAGAAATTCTTCAATTGATATTGGAATATTTTGTAATGAAGAAAGTAATCTTATTAGAGCTAATATGGGAAAAAAATATTTAAGTAAAATTTTGACTTATGGCTTGATATTTAGAGCAACTTTCTTAATTATGGGACTAATTGGCTTAATCGGAGTCTTAATCTTTAGTTTAATAATTTTTGAAAAAATCTCTTTTGAAACTCCCAAAAAAAATGATACTACGTTAATTTCTAAATAAGTAATAACCCTATGCATATCTTTGCATAGGGCTAGATAATATTTTTAGGCTGTTAAGGCTTTGTTGCACAAAGATTTGAAATGCAAAGCGCCCCTAATTGAGCCAAATTTAAGGCGTAACTTGGGTAACTGGTCGACCTAATTCCGTAAATCTGTTGAGGACTGCTACACGTGCATGAATCTCATTCACCTGACTAGGAAAGCTTCTTGCCATTAATTTATCGCCTAATAATTTGATGCAATGCATCTTGGTTTCCACCAAACTGCGGCGATGATAGCCTGACCATTTTTTCCATAGTGTCCTGCCTAAACGTTTAACTGTTCGAAGTAATTCATTTCGCGCTAGCGAGCTACTCTTTGTATCTTTCCATGGTTTCGCATTTTTTCTAGGTGGAATCACCGCATGTGCTTGCCGATCTGCAATGACCTGACGGCATTGCTTGGTGTCATAAGCTCCATCGGTATAAACAGAGTCAATCTGCTCATCTTGAGGAATCTGATCGAGTAAATCACCAAGTACTTGTGAATCACTCACATTATTTGTAGTGAGTTGAATAGCGCGTATTTGAAGGGTTTTGATCTATACCAATATGAAGTTTACGCCATTGGCGACGATATTCAGGTCCATGTTTCTTGCGTTTCCATTCGCCCTCACCTAGAAACTTCATGCCTGTAGAGTCTATGAGTAGATGCAGCCCATCGCTACTTTTTTGGTAGCTGATTGCAATATCAATATGCTTTTGTCTTCTACAAAGCATACTGTAATCTGGTGCGGTCCAATTTAATCCACAAAGTTTAATCAGACTTTGCACAAAGCCAGTGACCATACGTAAAGATAGACGGAATAAGGATTTAATCATTAAGCAGCATTGGATAGCTGCGTCGGAGTAGGTTTGATTTCGCCCTTGTTTGCCTTTTGATGGAGCATACCATTGCGTAGCAGGATCAAACCAAATGGCAATATTTCCGCGACTCATGAGTGCTCGATTATATGCGGGCCAATTGGTTGTGCGGTAGATTTTGTGTGTAGGCTTCTTCATTTGAAAACGCAGATTCAAATCCCAAGTGCAACACATTTGTAGTCAGTTGAAAAAGTTAGGTGTATTCATAGAATCATTAGACTTTTTCAACTCGCAATTGGAAAGCACACAATGAAGAAATACACCCAACTCTCTCAAGATGAAAGATACGAAATTTATGCTACTTTGAAAAGTAAAAGTTCAATCGCCTCCCTTGCTCGGGAGTTAGGACGTTCACGATCAACCATCTACCGTGAATTAAAAAGAAATACTGGGCAACGTGGATATAGAGCTCAACAGGCAGCTAAATTTGCAAGTCAAAGACGGTATCGTCCTTCATCATCAATGACAGCATTTGCCTTCGCTTATATTGATTATTTGATTGGTTTGGACTGGTCACCAGAACAAATTTCAGGTGCTTTAACACAACGCGGTTGGCTGGATGTACCTTCACATGAGTGGATTTACCAGTACATTTATCAAGATAAATCAAAAGGCGGTAAACTTCATCTACACTTAAGGCATCAGAAGAAATATCGAAAACGCGGTTACAAAAACACGGATCGTAGGGGTCAAATCATTGATAAAACAAGTATTCACTGCCGAGACCAGGTCATTGATCAACGACAACGTTTAGGAGATTTCGAAGGTGACACGGTGATTGGTAGACATCATAAAGGTGCTTTATTGACTCTCGTTGATCGAAAGAGCCTGTATGTACATATTGTTCATTTAGGGCCAACGAGAGCATCCTCTCAAACGATTACTTGTGCATTAGATCGTTTACAAATGAGCCATGCTTATAGTGTAACATTTGATAATGGCAAAGAATTTTCCGAACACAAAAGAATTACTGATGTTGGCATAGAGACGTATTTTGCTGATCCTTACAAGTCTATTCAGCGAGCTAGAAATGAAAATACGAATGGTTTAATCCGTCAATATCTGCCAAAATCATCATCGTTTGATGACGTGTCAAACGAACAAATAGAGCAGATAGAATTTGCACTCAACCATCGTCCTAGAAAAACACTAGGTTGGTATACACCGAGTGAAGTTATGGCTGGTTTTTATACTGTTGCACTTGCCGCTTGAATCCGCCAAATTATATCGCTGAAAAAGCCTTTACAGATAGGTTTGTGCAACAAAGCCAACTTAAAGTACTATGTACTTAATTTAACATAATCACTATTATACGCAATGGACTTGTAACTCCAAAATAGAAATGTCCGGTTTCTCCAAAGTAAAAATGTCCGCTTTTAGAATATGCACTTTTGCAATTTCCTTAGCGGACGGTTTGATATGTTGGTGTCTATGTCGGATAAAGAACTTAAACGATTGTCGGTCTTGCAGGAAATCTGCGATCAACGCATAACTCAATCCCAGGCTGCTCAGCTACTTCATATTTCAGAACGTCAGATCAGACGCTTACTGCAGAAATACAAAGCCCAAGGTCCAGCTGCATTAGCCCATGCCGGTCGTGGCCAAATCAGCAATTCTAAACTTCCTGAAGAACTCAAACTCAAGTGCCTCAATATTGTTTCTGACCAACTCCATGGTTTCGGACCCACTTTAGCGCATGAAAAGCTCACCACCGTACATGGATTCGATCTTTCAGTAGAAACCCTGCGTTCTTGGATGATTGCAGCTGACTTATGGATGCCTCGATCCAAGCGCCTGAAACGACCGTATCAGCCTCGTTACAACCGGGATTGCTTTGGTGAACTGATCCAAATTGATGGCTCACACCATGACTGGTTTGAAGGACGCGCTGCTAAATGCTGTCTGCTGGTGTTTATCGATGATGCTACAGGAAAATTGCAGCATTTACGCTTCTGTGAGTCAGAATCAACCTTTGACTATATGATTTCAACACGCTTATATGTCGAACAGCACGGTAAGCCTTTAGCGTTTTACAGCGACAAACATTCAGTCTTTAGAGTGAATCAAAGCAGCAAGAAAGACACCAAGATTACCCAGTTTGGACGTGTACTCAGCACCCTGGCCAATGCCTTAAAACAGGTGGTGCTGCAACAGCGGGTGATCCATGCCGATGAAACGCCGGTCACCATCATGCGGATGGGTGAGAATGATAAAAAACCGAAGAAAGGTTATGTCTGGGCCTATGCCACTACACAGTACAATCCAGTTCAAGCCGTGATCTATGACTTTCAGGATAGTCGTTCAGGTCAGCATGCTGAAGCGTTCCTGAAAGACTGGCAGGGCCATCTGGTCTGTGATGATTACAGCGGTTATAAAGCACGCTTTAAATCAGGTCAGGTCATTGAGGTGGGCTGCATGGCGCATGCGCGTCGTAAATTCCATGAACTGCATGTGACCAAAAAAAGTCAGGTCGCTGAACAGGCATTAGTGCTGATTCAGAAACTGTATGCCATAGAAGCAGAACTCAGGAAAAAGACCGATGGTACAGCAGAACAGCGCCGCGAATACCGACAACAGCATAGTCAACCGGTGATGCAACAACTGTATGAATGGCTCAACCAACATCAACTGACTGTGCCATCGAGTTCTCCAACCGCCAAGGCGATCAATTACACTCTGAAGCGTTGGCCAGCTTTAAGCCGCTATCTGGATAACGATTGGTATAACGGTTGCCAGACCTTACGCACACCATATCGACCTAAACTTTCTTTCCAAATACGTTTGATTTGCTCTGCATGATGTAAATCATGCTGAACACGTTTCGCTCGATGTTCTGGGTTATCAACGAGATCTAAAGCCCGATAATAGGTCGAAGCTGCAATCGGTAAAATTCTACAAATCGCTTCAACACCATATCGATCTTTATTGTTCTGGATAAAATCCACCATTATTTGTGTGGGCGGTCGAGCTCCGCCTGGGCGAAAAAAGCGGCTGCTTTACGTAGAATTTCATTGGCACGTTTTAATTCTTTAATTTCACGTTCCATTTGCTTCATTTTTTCTTGGTCAGATATCTGTTGTACTTTGGCAGGATTTAGTTGATCCATATGCTTTAAATACCAAACACGCAATGTTTCAGGAGTACAACCCTTGCGCAGCATGCTGCTCAGGTGCAATAGCTGTGATTGCAGCCCAAGTAGAAGGATAATCTTTTTCAGATTCAATCAATAATTGAACCGCTCTTTCTCTGATTTCAGGGGTATATTTTGGTTTTGTCATTGGAACATTCTCTCAAGAAAGTTGGTCTCCGACAAACCCGGTACGGTTCAGTTTGTGCAACAAAGCTAAATTGAAATATCAAGACTAACAAGAAATTCAAATTGATTACTAATAGAGCGGCTCACGGCGCCCTATCTTTTAGAAAAACGTATCTGCCGATACATTAAACCGCTCAGACAATGCCTTAATATGACGAATATTCAGTTGGCGTTTACCACTTAAAATCTCAGAAATCACAGATTGGGTTGCAACTTCTGCTAAGTCAGACTGACCTAAACCATGTTGCTCCATCAAAAAAGCCAAAGCAGCACGACCATCCCCTTTAGGCATAGGAAGATGCTCATTTTCATAATCAGAAACCAAATCACCAAGCTGATAAATAAGCCCCATTAAAGGATTAGATTCGTCATCACCAACGGTATCTAAAAGTTCATCTAAAGCTTCAACAAGTGTATGAAAGTCGTCTTCATTTTCTGGCTTGCTGAGCAATGGTGCAACGTAGTGCCAGTGGTCTACGGCCTGTTTAATCATCGCGTTCATACTAACCTTCCTTCCAATGACCTTTGTCATATTCTTTATGGGACAAGACATGACGAATATACACACGTTTTGCTTGATACATCACGACGGCAATAAGTCGGATCTTGTTCCCGCCAATATCGAATACATGGAACTTTCCAACTTTATCGACAGCTGGAAAGAGCTGTTTCATCTCAGCAAAATCTTTCGGATCGTTTGCCTTTATGGTTCGATACCAACCATCTAATGCCGTTTCAGCCTGTGGCCACTTGTGCATTGCTTCTATAATTCTAGCGTGGGTGATCACATGCATAACATTTTATCGCATTTTGCTATAAATCAAGTATAAACAAATTATCGCATTTTGCAATATTGAAGGGCTAGGATGAATAAAGCGCCAAATGGCGCTTTATTAATTATCAGAGGCTTTGTTGCACACACCTATCTGTAAAGGCTTTTTCAGCGATATAATTTTCAAATGAAGAAGCCTACACACAAAATCTACCGCACAACCAATTGGCCCGCATATAATCGAGCACTCATGAGTCGCGGAAATATTGCCATTTGGTTTGATCCTGCTACGCAATGGTATGCTCCATAAAAAGGCAAACAAGGGCGAAATCAAACATACTCCGACGCAGCTATCCAATGCTGCTTAATGATTAAATCATTATTCCGTAGGTCTTTACGTATGGTCACTGGCTTTGTGCAAAGTCTGATTAAACTCTGTGGTTGAGCAGCCCCGAATATCAGTGATATTCATAGCGTCAGTTACTTGTCTTTTTACATTGTAATCTGTTTTTCTAATTCAGCTATCCGTGCATTTGCATTAGTGAGTTGTGATTCCACATATTTGATCGAGCCTGATTTTTCGAGTAGCTGTTCATATTTGGCTTGCAAGGCGTTGTAGTCTTCTTTTGCCTTATCTGTACTAGCAAGAGCGACTTTCAGCTTGTCGGTGGTGTCATCAGTTTGTTTGACCTGTTCATCAAGTTTGATTTGCACCTGTTCCAGTTTTTCTGTGGTATCTGCAAGCTGCTTTTCCAGTTGTTGCACTGTTTCCGCATATCCGCCTTGTACTGCATCAATCCGTTCTTGCAATAGGGTTGCAATGACTTGTGACACGGTAACAAGTTCCGCATCTTTCAGAGTTTTTGCCGTAGTAACGGCTGCCGCCAGTTGCTCTTCAAGGATCTCTTTGCGGTATTTGTTGATAGTGGTCTTTGAGCCGCTACCAAGAACCGCAAGGATATTATCGTTAGTTGGGTTTGAGCCTTGTGCTGCAAGGGATTCGATGGCTTTTGCCACATCTGATTTAGTGATTGCCATGGGTTTACTTCCTATTGTGTACTGTACTGTATCGTATTTTAGTACATTACAGTACAGTACACAATCGATATTTTTTATGAATTATGACTAGCTAAAACTCACCCGTATATTCAAACCAATTCAGGTTGGGTCTATACCGCCTTTATTATTGATGTGTTCTCACGAGCAATTGTTGGATGGAAAGTATCAACACGTATGAATACAGACATGGTGCTCGATGCATTGGAGCAAGCATTGCATGACCGAGGCATGCCAAAGAATGTGATTCATCATTCCGACAGAGGTGTGCAATATCTTTCCATTCGTTATACCAATCGTTTAGAAGCAGCAAATTTACGAGCATCAGTCGGTACGACTGGTGATTCATACGATAATGCTTTGGCTGAAACGGTGAATGGCTTATACAAAACAGAGGTGATTGAATATTTAAAAGCAGATTGGCAAGGTTTAGCAGATGTACAACTTGCGACACTAAACTGGGTAGATTGGTTCAATAAAGAACGTGTACATAGTGCACTGGGTTATGTATCACCTTTTGAGTTTGAAGCAATCTACTATGATAAGATTAATCCGTTAGGTCAGGTGGCCTAACTTAAATAAAAAGTCTCCGACAAACCCGGTACGGTTCAAGGCGTAGGTGTCAGTCAGATCCATCCGACTCAGCATTGGTGTTTGCTTTTTTACCCAACAAGCTGCTGGAAACTAAAAGTAAGGCACCGAGGACAATTGCAATATCAGCCAGGTTGAAGGCCGGCCAATGCCAGTCTCGCCAATAGAAATCAAAGGAATCCACAACATAGCCGCGAAAGACCCGGTCAATCAGGTTGCCCATGGCGCCACCGAGGATAAGACTGTAAGCGATGGCTTCTCCTTTATGACGATTTTCAAGGATCAGCTTGATCAGAAAAATCGAGACCACTACCGCGATTCCGATAAAAAAGTAGCGCTGCCAGCCTCCACCATTCGCAAAAAGACTGAATGCGGCACCGGTATTCCATACGTGTACCCAGTTAAAGAATGAGGTCACTGAAATAGACTCGCCATATGCCATTGATTGTTGCACCAGCCATTTTACGGCCTGATCAGACGCTGCCAGCAGGCCCGATATGGACAACATAGCGTACGGTGACAGATGTTTGCCAAAAATGGACATTGCTTAATCCTTGAGCGCCAGAATGCGTCTAGCACCGTTAAGTACAATTACCCCCGCGATGGTGCCGATAATCAGATCCGGATAATTGGACCCGGTCCACGCGACCAGAGCGCCGGCGGTGATGACCCCCAGGTTGATCACCACGTCGTTGGCCGAGAATATCCAGCTTGCCTTCATGTGCGCCCCGCCCTCCCGATGTTTGGATATGAGCAGCAGACAACTGGTATTGGCAATCAATGCGACGAATGCGATAGCCATCATCACCAGCGATTCAGGCTCACTACCGAATACAAAGCGTCTCACCACCTCTATGAGTACGCCCACAGCCAAGATCAGTTGCAGTACACCAGCAAGATGCGCGGCACGTACCTGCATTTTCACGCTATGTCCAACCGCATAAAGGGCAAGCCCGTACACCGCCGCATCGGCAAAATTGTCCAGGGATTCTCCAATCAGGCCGGTGGACCGGGCGATCAGACCGGCAGTCATTTCCACCACGAACAGAAGTGCATTGATGCCGAGCAACCAGCGCAGGGTCCCGGATTCTTGCTTAGCAGAAGCTGCCGAAAACTCGGCGGCCTTGATGGTCTCCGGATTTGCAGCGACGGTTTCCTGAAGCGAGGCGCCTAGCCCCAAGGTCTTCAGTTTCGAGGTGACGGGCTCGACCTCACCGTCATGCACGACCTTCAACTGGCGGTTCGACAAGTCGAAGGACAGTACCCGAATCCCCTCAACGCCGTTCAGGGCCAGGCGAATCATGCGCTCTTCTGATGGACAGTCCATCTTCGGCACGGCATAAACACTGACCCATTCCCCCGACGCATCGGAGGAGGCCTGCATATCGGTATCCGCCGCAGGCCTTGCATGGTCGCCACAGGGGCCTCCGCAGTTTTTACTCATGATATGACTCCACTTGAATGTGATCGGGTTTTCATTTAAAACTATATAGTAGCTATAATGTCAATAGCGTAGAGAATCCGTTGCGGAGGAACCCGATGCGTATTGGTCAGTTGGCACAGTCAGTAGGGGTAGATACACAGACGATCCGCTTCTACGAACGGCAGGGCTTGTTGCCGCCGCCTGGTCGGCAGGAGAACGGTTACCGTGTCTATACCGAGAAACACGTTGAGCGGCTGGCCTTTATTCGTCGCTGCCGCATCCTGGATCTGTCACTGGCAGAAATTCACGAACTAAAGCGCTATCAGGACGACCCTCATCAGTCCTGTACCGCTGTCAATGCCTTGCTCGATGATCACATCTCTCATGTACGCTCGCAGATAACCGCTCTACAGGCGCTTGAGAAACAACTCGTTTCACTAAGAGCGCGTTGCAACGATGACCGGGAAGTTAAGGCGTGTGGGGTTCTTGCTGGAATTAGCGAGGGAAGCATGCATCAGCAGTAGGTTGGAGTGCCAACCAGATAATCCGATGAGATGCCGGTTTGCCTCACTCTCATGCAAAGGTAAGATCAACCATTTAATCCGCTTACCCTATTTTTTTTGCTTTCACCTTATCCAAAATTCACCACCCCATAATTGAAAATATTTTGAATTATAAGCCCTTAGGGTGCTCATAATCCATAAATCAATTTCGAAGTTCTTTGTTGCATAAAGCCTTTAAAGATTGAGTTTTCCTAAGCAACTCAAATTTAAGTTACAACTCGGGTATTAGGTCGGCCTAATTCCATAAATCTGTTGAGGACTGCTACGCGAGCATGAATTTCACTCATCTGACTAGGAAAGCTTCTTGCCATTAATTTATCGCCTAATAATTTGATGCAGTGCATCTTTGTTTCGACCAAACTTCGGCGATGATAGCCTGACCATTTTTTCCATAGTGTTCTACCTAGCAGGGTTTTAGTATCTATACCAATATGAAGTTTACGCCATTGGCGACGATATTTCGGCTAATGCTTTTTACGTTTCCATTCACCTTCACCTAAGAACTTCAAATCCGTGGAATCAACGAGTAGATGCAGTCCATTGCAACTCTTTTCATAGCTAATTTGAATATCAATATGCTTTTGTCTTCTGCGAATGGTTGAATAATCCAGAGCTGTCCAATCTAATCCGCAAAGTTTAATCAAGCTTTGGACAAAGCCAGTCACCATGCATACAGAAAGACGAAATAAGGATTTAATCATGAGATAGCACTGAATGGCTATGTCAGAATAAGTTTGATTTCGACCATGTTTTCCTTGTGACTGCGAATATCATTGAATCTTAGTATCAAACCAAATTGTAAAATTACCATGATTGATCAAAGCATGATTGTAGGATGACCAATTCGGTGTACGATAAATTTAGGTGTAGGCTATTGCTGTATAAGACCTTATCGGTAGGTTTGCGCAACAAGGCCTCAAAATCCCACCTTAAAATGCAAATAGCAAAAAAACTCTACCATTCGATTGATTTCATTTTAGAAGTAATGAAATTAGTATCTGTTTGTAATGATATTTTATAAAATTCAATATTAGATCTGCAGAGAAAAACTTATCAAACTAAGTATTGGCTAGTCTTTTTCTTCGAAAAACTTATCAAACGAAGTATTAAGTTAATCTTTTTCTTCAACTTCTTCCTTAAACTCAAACAAATCATTCATCGTACAGTTAAAGTACTTACACAACTTATCGGCGACTGGTAATTCAATACGTACAGCACGGTCATAATACATACTTGTGAGCGTGTTGCGATTGATACCTGTTGCATGCACCACTTCACTTAATTTTAAAATTTTTCTATCGCCCATGAGGCTAGATAACTTACAAGTAATCATATTTAAATTAATTTACAAAAAATAACTTGCTGTGGGTTATTTGAAGTTGTTGACTGAGTAATACTTTGCTAAAATTAACCTACAGCAGGTTATTACAACTTATAGAAAGTATATTTTATCCATTTCAACTAAATTATAACTTTTTAAATATAAGGATTGAACCTGCATTAGATTATTTTGTGGAGATGACCGCCGTGTTACCAAATGAGTTATTGATCAGCCAGCAAGCTCGTGACTTAGGAAATCAATTAATTAAAGAAATGAACATCAATAGAAGTTATGGAATGGCTAATTTTCTTGGAGTAAATACTTGCTATGATAATCATCAGGCTGTACTTATTTGGACATTTCAACTGCTTGAAAGGGAACCTGCCTTAAATGAATTAGCAGAAATTAAAAAATATTTTCTTTTAATCTTTCCAGATAGTGTTTATCAATTAGCCTAAGTTGTTTTTAAAATTAATTTATTAAATAAAAAGCACTAAATCAAAGAAAGCTTTATTTAAAAATACCTATTAATTCAAAAACATACCATTTACTGAATATATGAAGCATAGGTTCCTGCTCTATCACTCACTCGTACTAAAATTACATCGCTCTTTTTACTGATACTAAACAATTTATGTCCACGCCACGTTCTGCGGCTTCGAGGGCTAGTTTTTGTTGAACCACTGAGAACAAGGACAACAAACTGCCTACTATATTTTCCCGGAGAGTGGTGTAGGAACTTTTTCATTATTGCTAATCATATCAGCGACAACATCAGCAACGAGCTCCTCTATTCCTGAGAATGCTTTAGACTGATCCGCATCAAGCCAAGACAATGATGGAAACTCAGCACACAACCCAACATACTCATTATATTCTGCTGACCATGTAACACGGCAAGTATATTGTTTACTATCCATTTGAAACCCCATAATGTTTTAAGTCTATGTATAAAAGTACGATTTTCACTTAGCAGTACTTAAATAATCACCCCACCACTGCATCATTTCAGTCCGCTGGGCTAAATAGTCAGCGTGATTATAGCTGGCACGGGTACGGTTCTTATCAATATGTGAAAGTTGTGCCTCAATCCAGTTATCCTGGAACAAACCTGAGTCATTCAAAATGGTACTAAAAGTGGAACGTAGTCCATGAGAGGATAATTGATGTTTTCCATAGCCCATCTTACGTATAGCCATATTTAATGTATTAAAATGAATCGGTTGATTATGTTTCCGTGGGCTAGCAAAAATGTACTTTTCACCGTATGACCATTGCATGACGTCTTTTAAAATATCTAAAGCCTGATCTGAAAGTGGAACTAAGAAGTCGGGAATCTCATGGCCTAATATGACTTTTCGTCGAAACTGTTTAATATGCAAGGCAGGTATTTTCCAGATTTTTTCATTTAAATCAAAATGATGAGGCTCAGCCAATAACAATTCAGCCCCTCGCACGCCAGTATGTAATTTGAACAGCAGTGCTTTTTTAATAATCGGATGGGCATCCAATTTTAATAAATTTTTCTTAAAATCTGATATATCCTCCGCTTTCAAATACGGATAATTCTTCTTGATTTTACTGTTAATGGCGATTTTATTTAAACCATGCGCGATGTTGAATTCACAATAACCCATCGCTACAGCGTAGTCATAAATTTGGTTCAAATAACTACAAGCTTTCTTGACAGGTTCTTTTACTTGGCGTCCCTCTATTTTTTTGATTACTGAAACCAGGTCATAACGCTTGATGTTTTGAAAAGGTAAATCCTGAAGGTCTGGATAAATATCTTGCTGTAAACATCTTTCTGCTAACTGTAGTACACCGCAGCGGGGTGAATCATTAAATGCATTTTTCAGTTTGAACTGCAGCCACTCCTCCCCTACCTTACGAAAGGTGATGACATTAGAGACAGTATCATGCTCAAAACAATAATTATTGTCTTTAAAGTCATCTTTGACTTGTCGTGCCTTTTTCAGCGATAAATCAGGATAAAGCCCCAACTGAATGCGGCGACGTTTTTTTGTTTGTGGATCTGTATAGCGATAGCACCAAGATTTTCTTCCAGTCGGCTCAATCTTCAGGCTAAGTCCATCTTCATCGGATAAAAAACAAGTTTTTTCCTTGCAATGAGCTTGGCGAACTTTAATTTCAGTAAGACTCATGAAATTTAAATGAAACCTATCAGCGGATTGACGAGATCCATTATATCAAAATAGAAGAAAATATATATGATGCGTACACTACGCATCATATATATTTGTAATATATTGTTTTATATATTTAATATTTTAAGTATTTGTATTTTAGTAACCATTATAAGTACCACCTCTTCTTTAAGTTCCCAACAACTCACTTTTTCTGTCATCAATGTTAAATAAGTCTTGTGCTTTAAATTCTTAGATGACCTCCTCTACCCTTTATTATCATTTGTATAAAAGTAACTATATGTACTCATTAAAATTTGTAGAGCTCAAAAACAAAAAAGACCGCTATATAGCAGTCTTTTAACTTAATTAAATAATAATTAATTCATTTTCATCATAAGTGCATAAGCATCACGTTTGTTTTGACGCAATGATTCTATCTCGGACTTCGTCAGCTGTTTTACGAGAGTTGAGGATATACTTTGCTTCCCACTCTGTGAGCCTTTCGAAATCGTACCCGTAAATCGATTTCCACCATGCTTCAAGATTACCATATACATCCCTCAATTGCTGAAGAGTTTCTTTACTTAGAGCTAATTGTGATGAGTATTGTTTACCCGTCAGTGCATATGCTCCAATAACTTTATTCGTCCCAGTTGTTTCAATATGACCTTTTAATGCTGCAAAAGTACCACCTTGGGTCTGGGTATCATCAACAATAATAACACATTTATCATTGTTTATTGTCCCATCAAATGCTGGTGGGTTGGCTAATCTATGCCACCCATCACCGCCAGTTCTTGATACTTTTATAGCTTGAACTATATTCGTATCAACTTCAAGCCCAAGTTTCTTTGCTATAACTGCTGAAGTAGCTAAAGGAATCATATTACGACCGACTGCTTCCTCAGCATGTACAGGTACTATAATAGTTTCCCGACCATCGATAATTCTTTCTAGTTCAGCAATCGCCTCATCCGAAACTAAATCTTTAGCTAAAATATACGCACTTTCAACATCCCCTGCTTTAGCAGCTTCATACATGTAATGAGAGGTTGCATCTCCAAGACCACGGTCAATAACCGTTTTAGGAAACATATTCCAATCTGTGCGATATAACTTCATATTTTTAAATAAGTTTTAATGATGGCTAGCATTAAATTTTACACTAAATTTACCGCTAGCATCTCTTGGATATTATTTTTCGTATCAGGCAGCACTCTCAAAAGCCGTTTGTTTGGACAGTCCCCATGATCATACACGAGGCAGCTTCAAATACTTATGGGCCCATCCTATCCAGTTGTATCTTCTTGCATCACATGAATATTGTATACTCATTTTGACTACTTGAAAATTATGGAACAACGTCAATAAAAACAATAACTCTAGAGTCTTTAGTCGACATTCCTAAAAAGGTAAATTCAACATTTCTTTCCATATCATTTCTTTGTGTCTCTGGATGAACAAAAGAAACATAGCTTATTTCAAAGAATCGGGCTAGGGTTTTTATGCCAATGATTTTGTTCTCTTCATTAGCAATTAAAACATCTAATTCCAGATCAAACTCTTCTAATTATTTAATTAAATCTTTAACTTTCATTTTACTATCAACCTCTATGAATTATTTAAAAAATTAGCACAATGAAACTTGTGAAAAAAATGGATTTGAACAAAATTTTTTAGCAAAAAAAGCATAGCAACCAGAAAAATCTTTCCAGCAATCAACAAAAATATCCCCGTGTGCTTCCAGTTTACAACATTTTGACTACCACACTGCCCACAGTAGTAATAATAGCCTTTGATACGGCCACCGCATTCAGGACAATTTTTATGATTAATGAATAAGTTACTCAACGTCTCTTCTCCAAAATTCTTATTATCAAGTTGTAAGTGAAGATAGCACACATTTATAAAAATATCTTTTTTAAAACATCAAAAGATGTTATAAAAAAGACATTCGCTACTTTAGGATAACTTTTAAGATGAATTTAAATCTCCTTGATGAAGAATCAATCCAACCTTCTGAACCCACGCCATGTGATTTTTTCAAAGGTGAAAATGCTATCAAAAAAGCTAAACAGTTAGGATTACCTGATCTCGAGTTAGTCAGAAACGCAATTATGATCGGTGATGCTGACTATAGAACAAATACTCACTATAACCGTGCACGCTTTATTGCACGATGGGGAAAAATTGGAGAACAGATTGCTTTACTGCTTCGACAATCTGATCCTGCTTGGATATTCCACAATGACAGCCAGCCAAGAATTGAGAATACAGTAAAGAAAATACAAATTATCTTTATGAGCGGGAATATTGCATTGGGGTTAGCTGATCAAGTTGTATCAGCACACTGTGAAAAAGGATTAATGACATTAAATAATATTAAGGAGAATCAGTCTGCTTATGATGATGAGACAAAATTGAGAACATGGATTTTATACTTTCCTTCAGCATCACATCCAGCCTATAAAGACATTGATATCCCAAATATTCCTTTTGAATTTGCATACCCAACTAGCTTCGTACAGGACTTAAAAGCGAAAAAAATTTCAATTTTACCAAGTGACCATACTTGCAGAATTGCATTTGAAATAGATAATACAGTTCCTGTAAAAACTGATCCTAAGCCAGTATTGGAACCATCTAATGAAATTAAACCAGATGATTTTGATATTCAGCTTGTAGTTTAATCTGAGGTTAATGTGTTTAATAAAGATCGTTTACGTATTGCTAAAGAATTACGAGGACTTAGCAATACCGATTTCGCAGAAAAATTGAGTTGCTCTATCTCTAAGGTAAAGCAACTTTTAGACGTGGATAAAGAAATCAATGAAAATGATCAAGATGATATATGCCGTGTATTAAATTTACCCAAGTCATTCTTTGCAGGTAATGACACACAACCACATGAAACAGACCAAATCTTCTATAGATCGGTTGCTCGTATTAAAGCACAGCATAGAAAAGCTAATGAGGCATATACTCTTTTAGCAATAAATATTAACAAGTACTTAAATCAGAAAGTAAAGTTACCTACTTTTCACCGTCCTGATTTAGATATTACTGAGTTTTTGGGTGAATCTAAGTATGCCGATCACCTAGCGTCAGAGTTGAGAGGTTTATGGGCTTTAGGTAATCAACCTATTAATAACATTGTTTCGTTGTGTGAGCTAAAGGGAATCCGTGTCTTTAGATTACCGACTGAAATTCGAGAAATTGATGCACTATCTTTTTTTGATGATGAAAGTGGTAGCCCTTTCATATTTCTAAATACATTTAAGTCTGCCGAAAGAGCCCGCTTCGATTGTGCACACGAACTTGGTCATACCGTTATGCATACGCATAACAAAAAAATTCGTGTCGAGAAAGATAATCGTGTTCTCGAAACTGAAGCGGATCAATTTTCATCTGAATTTTTAATGCCAACAGATGCATTTCTTTCTACTGCTCCACGCTATTTTTCACTAGAAAATATGATTGAGTATAAAAAGATTTGGCGAACATCCCTGAAGGCTATTAACTATAAAGCTCACAAGCTGGGCTTAGTTAGTGATTGGGTTAATCGTAGTAACTCTATAAAGATCAATTCGTTGGGCTACAACATTAATGAACCTGAAGAAACTCATCGAGATGAGAGTTTGATGTTGCCCAAAATTATCTCTGTTTTAGCCTCACAACCATCTTTTGATAAAAATAAAATGCTTGATGAAATTGGAATCTCTGAAGAAGATTTTAATCAATTAACATTTGATGCTTTAGCTAAAGTTGAGCCCCCGAAGAAAAAACATAAGTTATATATTGTCGAGTAATACAAACCTTCCTTAAAAATAATGCGCCTTACGGCGCACTATTTATGCAAAATCCTGATTAATTTTTTTATGACTTCACGCCCAACGTAGTTTTGCATCCCATAAGTCATACTTTAACTGAAAATGTAACTTGCCCCATCATGACTTTTTTCATATAGCCTACTTGAACTGACACCATAAATCCCATGTGTTCCATAAAGCATCGTATACAATTTCAGATAAATTCTTTAGTTATGTGATCAGGCTATGTGCTCAAATTACCTATTTCCAAATAAAAGAAATTTGACACTCTTAGGTGTCGATACAAGCCAGTTTGATCTTGAGCTTAAGGATCATGTATTCCCTTCCTATCATGCTCCAATCATTCTGAACGGCTCAGATCACTTAGAGCTTGATATTGCAAAGTTTGGATTACTACCGAGCTGGGC
Organism: Acinetobacter sp. RF15B; assembly: GCF_007558235.1. Lineage (NCBI taxonomy): Bacteria > Pseudomonadati > Pseudomonadota > Gammaproteobacteria > Moraxellales > Moraxellaceae > Acinetobacter > Acinetobacter sp. RF15B. Next base: position 32,916 of record NZ_VLSR01000023.1, read on the forward strand.
GAAAGAATTGAAGTTCAGCAGTCATACTTATAACGCCAGAACTGAGTCTGTAGCAGATAAGCCTAGCTTTCGACATGCTTGGAAGTACAGCAAGTTCTGCCTAGTCCCAGTACAAGAATTTTATGAGCCGAAATACATCAATGGCAAGCCACACTGGTACACCATCAAGCGTAAAGATGATCAGCCTTTTACTGTTGCAGGGATCTATGATGATGCAGTGATTAATGGCAATAAGGTACGTTCCTTTTCAATGTTGACCATCAATTCGGACCATCACCCTTTTATGAAACAATTCCATGCACCGAAGGATGAGAAGCGATCCATTATCGTTATTCCAGAACAGTACAGAAAAGACTGGCTAACAGCCGATCATGAACATGCGCATGAATATTTCTTTCAAATGCCCGATGAATTCGTCACATTTCCACGCGATGAGCAGAAACAAAACGTCTTATTCTGACGCATCCTTGTTTATCCACAACTTTTTAAATTTGAATTTTAAACGCTGTTAGTAATATCCTATTTAAACAAATTCTACTTCCAAACACGCCTCGTAGCGTAGGAGTATCTCATGTCTAAGAAGTTGCCTATTTACTTCTCTGACGACGCATGGTCATCTTTACAAGAGCTCATGGGTCCAGAGGGTAAACCAAGTCCTACCATCAACACCGTGCTTGAACAAATCGCTGTTCAAAATGAGCTTGTTGAAAAATTAGGGCTTACTGCTGTCCTACCCAAATCCAAAGTATCTATTCCCGTCTCTTTAGAGCGTATTCCTGCAGGTCCGGCCTTCAGCACCAAGGATGAGCAAGACAAAGCACTCGATCTGAATGAGTTCCTGATTCACAACCCTATTTCTACTTTTATTGCCTATGTAGACAGTGAATCCATGCTCGATGCTGGCCTAGAGATTAATGATCCAATCATTATTGATCGCAGTATTGAAGCCAAGCATTACGATATCGTGGTTGCCCTGATTGATGACAATGCCTCGACCATTAAGCGGCTGATGATCACCAATAAGATGTCCAAGTCTGAAATCAAAGAAATATTTGGAGATGAAGATTATCCGCTTCCAGAACTTTGGTTGAAGGCTGAAAATTCGAATTACAATCACATCATTCCTGATGATAGTCAGACCATATCAATCTGGGGTGTGGTGACTTTTAATTTAAAGCGTATTTATCACCGCTCATAAAAAGAAGAATAACCATGCAAAGTGAAAATGAAATATTCGCGTTAGTCGACGTGAATAATTGCTACGTCTCGTGTGAGCGTGTGTTTAATCCTGCCTTGAATGATCGCCCAACCATTGTGCTCAGCAACAATGACGGCTGTGCCGTGGCCAGAAGCCAGGAAGCGAAAGACTTAGGCATCAAGATGGGTGTTCCTGTATTCCAAATTAAAGAGCTAATCAAACAACATAACATTCAGGTGCTATCCAGTAATTTCTCCTTATATGGCGAAATGTCCAAGCGCTTTATGGAGCTGCTTGGGGACTATGTTGCACCAGGAGATCAAGAGATACCGTCTGAAACGTCAAGCAAATTATTGAGAATTCATGCTCAATAATCCGCTTGATAAGGTTGTTGGTGTTTGAGTACACCATAACAAAGATGAACCAACTTCCTCATCGCAGCTCCAATCGCCATCATTTTGGTTTTACCATTGGCCAATAATCTTTCATTCATCCCTCTAATGTGGGGATTATGCCGAGTTGCGACAATGGCTGCCATATATAAACCGGCACGTATTTTGGAAGAGCCCGCTTTGGATAAACGGCTTCTGCCATGAATGGAGCTACCTGATTGCTTTTGAATGGGGACCAAGCCAACAAAGGCGGCCGCTTGACTAGCGCTTTCAAAAGTATGGCTGCGCAAGAAACTGAGCATTAATAAACTGGTTCGATCTGCAATAGCTGGAATACTGCTGAGCAGTTCTTTATCATTTCTTAAATCAGGATTCTGATCGATATGAGCATCAATTTGCTGGTCGATACCCTGAATGTGCTTGTTTAACTGCCTAATACTCTTATGGATAGACTGAAGTACAGGTTCCATCGTGAAGGTAGACTCTGCTTTTTCCAAACGATTCTTTTCACGTTGTAAATCTTCACAAAGCACAGCTCTTCTATCTAGCAAAGCATTCAGAAATTGAATAGGTTGGGGTAAAGGTTGCCAAAAATGTAGATCGGCAGTCATCGCAAATCGAGCTAGAACTTCACTATCCACCTTGTCTGTTTTATTTAGCTTAGACATACTCTGAGCAAAATATCGAGCTCTGGCAGGATTGGTTACACAGACTTGATAGTCCGCATCAAATAAATATTTAGCCAAGAGTTTGAACCGTACCGGGTTTGTCGGAGAGTCAATATTCTGAGAGACTATCCCGATGACAAAATTAAAATATACCCCTGAAATCAGAGAAAGAGCGGTTCAATTACTAATTGAATCTGAAAAAGATTATCCATCGAATTGGGCTGCGATCACCGCTATTGCTCCCAAGATAGGTTGTACTCCTGAAACACTACGTGTTTGGTATCAAAAATATTTAGATAAACAAAATCCAGTTAAAGTACAGCAGCTTTCAGACCAAGAACGTATCAAACAACTCGAACGCGAAAATAAAGAACTGCAACGCGCCAATGAGATTCTACGTAAAGCAGCCGCTTTTTTCGCCCAGGCGGAGCTCGACCGCCCACACAAATAATGGTGGATTTTATCCATAATAATAAAGAGCTGTACGGAGTCGAGGCGATTTGTAGAATTTTACCGATCGCACCTTCAACCTATTACCGGACTTTAGATCTCACAGTAAATCCAGAACATCGAGCGAAACGAGATTTACATGACTTGCATCATGCTGAGGAGATTAAGCGAATTTGGAAAGAAAGTTCAGGTCGATACGGTGTGCGTAAGGTCTGGCAACAACTGAAACGTGAAGGCTATGTGATTGCACGTTGTACAGTTGCTCGATTGATGCAGAAGCTAGGTATACAAGGTATTTGGCGTGGTAAGAATAAACAAACTACCCGTAGCCGAGATGACCAAAAACGGGCAGATGATTTAGTGAAACGTAATTTTAGTGCTGATCATCCAAACCAACTATGGGTCGGTGACTTTACGTATATTCAAACTCATTCAGGCTGGGTCTATACCGCCTTTATTATTGATGTGTTTTCACGAGCAATTGTTGGATGGAAAGTATCTACACGGATGAATACAGATATGGTACTTGATGCACTGGAGCAAGCATTGCATGATCGAGGTAAGCCAAAGAATGTAATTCATCATTCCGATAGAGGTGTTCAATATCTTTCTATTCGCTATACCAATCGTTTAGAAGCAGCAAATTTACGAGCATCAGTCGGTACGACTGGTGATTCATACGATAATGCTTTGGCTGAAACGGTGAATGGCTTATACAAAACAGAGGTGATTGAATATTTAAAAGCAGATTGGCAAGGTTTAGCAGATGTACAACTTGCGACACTAAACTGGGTAGATTGGTTCAATAAAAAGCGTGTACACAGTGCACTGGGTTACAAGTCGCCTTTTGAGTTTGAAGCAATGTACTATGATAAGATTAACCCGTTAGGTCAGGTGGCCTAACTTAAATAAAAAAGTCTCCGACAAACCCGGTACGGTTCAGTTCATGATAAATAGATGTGGCTTCCATTAAGATAATGGTCTGCGTAGAAGTTGCAGCATGCTGCTTTAGCCAGGTTTGAAGTTGCTCAAAACCTTTTGGTGTATTTGAAAAAGTTTTGGTTTTCTTTTTACTTGCAGAATTTTCTAAAATTAAACAGCAATCAATTTTAGCTTTAGCAACATCAATACCAAGATAAAACATAATCTTTACCTGCTTTATTTATCCAATTATTGTTTTAGCATAACCACCGTCTTTTCTTGTGAATACAGCATCAAAGTGCTTAGTTACCGTCCAGAGTTGTGCAAGTGGTTAGGGCAAATTGTAGGTTTTATCTCTTTCACAGACTAAAAGTCTTAGGTCTATTACAAACTCTACAATTTGCATATAGTGGAAGCTAATCACTACAAGCTCCAAGATACAAGGTCTATTCCATTGATGAATGCTTTCTGAAGCTCACAGCTTACGAGCATCTATTTGACCTGACTGTATATGCTCAAGACATGAGGGCTAAGGCTTGGCGTTGGTTAGGCCTACCCTGCTGTATTGGAATTGGTCGCTCTAAAACCGAAGCCAAGATTGCCAATCATCTCGCCAAGAAAAACAAGTTCTTCAATGGGGTCTGTAATCTGGCCCATATGGACCCATGCTCTACAGAAACGCTACTCGCGCAGGTTGATGTGTCTGAGGTTTGGGGCGTAGGCAGACAGAACTGTAAGAAGCTCAATACTATGGGTGTTCAATCTGTGCTGGATCTGATCAATGCCAATCCTAAAGAAATCAAAAAGCAGTTTAGTATCGTGATGGAAAAGACGGTGCTTGAGCTACAGGGCCTTTCTTGTATTGACCTTAGTGATGATACTGTAGCGAAGAAGCAAATCATCAGCAGCCGTTCATATGGCAACCCAGTGTATGAAATGGATGACATTAAAGCTTCGGTTCGGCTTTATGTGGCCAGAGCCGTGAAACGAATGCGGGAAGATGGCTCAATCTGCAAGATGATCGGCGTGTATATCCAAACCGGTCGCTTTGATAAGACAGAGCGCTACTCGCCTTACATCGTCGTTCAAATGCATGAGCATACGGATGATCTACTGCTCATCACCAAGGCCGCGATGAAAGGCATCGATCAGATATTTAAGAAAGGCTGTCTTGTCCTGAAATAGATTGACAGTATTCCACTTCAAACCGAGTTAAGCAATTAGCTCGGTTTTAGTTTGCTCATACGTCTGATTCGGGGTGTTCATATTTAAACTTAAATGTGGTCTATAGCAATTATAAATCATGATAGATTCCGCAATTAAGTGATCTAACTCCTTCATGGTTTGACATCGTGTAGTTAAAAACTCCTGCTTTAATATTCCATTAATCCGCTCTGCTAATGCATTCTGGTAACAGTCTCCTCCATCTGTCATAGAAGGACATACCCCATAATGGCGTAATGCCGATTGATATAGTTCAGAGCAATACTGAGAGCCTCTGTCTGAATGGTGAATCATCCTGGCTGCCCGATCTGTCACATGCTGCATCGCCATATGTAGTGCCTGCACAACATTCTCTGCACGCATATCATTCGATAACTTATAACCTTTAATCTGGCGGGTATAAGCATCTGTCACTAAGGATAAATAATGTACGCCTTCAGCACTCTCAACATAGGTAATATCACTGACAAAGACTTCATTGGCTTGCACCGCTGAATAATCCTTTAATAAATTTGGATGCTTCTTCATCCAATGCTTGCTATCCGTAGTTTTTGTATAACGACGCTTGGGGCGAATCAATAAATTATTTTCTTTCAATATTTTAAATAACTGATCCCGTCCACACTTTAAACCACGCTGCAACAATTTGCCTTTAATAAGCCAATACAGCTTACGTGTTCCGATACTTGGCATGAGACAGCGATACTCCATAACCAACTCGAGTATTTGTTCTGTTACTTGTGCAGTCATTTGAGCACGTTTTTCTGCTTGATAATAAGCTTGTCGAGTGATTCCTAACCACTGACAATAACGTGAAACGCTTAGTCTTCTTTGGCTTTGCCAATCTTTGAAACGTGCTCGGTATACTTTTTTCCAAGATCAGTCCCACATTCTTTATCAATGTGATAAATCACATCCTGAATAAATTCAGTTTTAAGCTTTTCTGCGGCTAACTGCTTTTCTAATTGGCGGATTCGTTGTTGGGGTGTCAATTGGCGTTTAGAAGAAGTCGGCATATTCGAAGTCCAGTCCTGTTGTCCGTGCTTGCGTAACCATACCAGCACAGTTGATCTTCCTTGAATACCATATTTTGCCTGAGCTTGCTTATAAGTAATTTGCCCTTTTTCTACTTCATGTACCACCATCATTTTAAAGGCAAAGCTATAGTCACGTTGTGTACGTTTAACTCGTTGTTCTCGTGCATGTTCCATAAAATAAGTCTCTTAAGGTGTAAACTTATTTCAGGACGGGACAGGCTTTAAGTATAAAAAGGCGGGAATCGTGCTGCTCGAAATTACAGATCAATCCAAGTTTGTGCCCGATCTATTCACGGACTATTCACATAAGCAAGAGCGAGAAAGGCTTTCAGATGCCATCGAAGCCATCAGTGAACGGTTTGGGAAGAATCTCGTCACGCTAGGCATTGCCAACAATAAAGAAGCCACATGGCACATGAATCAAAACCTTAGATCACCTTCGTATTTAACCAAATGGTCTGACTTACCAAGAGTAGGATAAAAACATGCACTTATTTAAATTAACTGACGAACAACTCGCACAAATTCTTATCCCGAAACGATTTGTACCACCTACTCCACCTGAACATGAAGGCAAGAATATGGTCTATGTATTTGATAGTGAGGATAAGTTTGAACTGACTTATGATGAGCTGGTGGAAATGGGGTCGTTTGCGGGAGGGGGCGGAATCCTACGCTAAGGCTTTGGCCAGCGATATTCTCCGGTGAGATTGATGTGTTCCCATCCGAGCGGCGAAACATGGGCCAAGAGATCGGGCGATAGCAGCTTTCCATCGCGTTTCTGGTTTGCAACGACCTCGCCGAGCTTCATGGTGTTCCAGAAGATGATGATGGCGGCGAGCAGATTCATGCCGGCGATGCGGTAATGCTGGCCTTCGGCGGAACGGTCGCGGATTTCACCGCGGCGGTGGAAGCTGATTGCCCGCTTCAGCGCATGATGAGCTTCGCCTTTGTTGAGCCCGATCTGGGCACGCCGTTGGAGTTCGGCATCCAGAATCCAGTCGATCATGAACAGGGTGCGCTCGAC
>NZ_VLSR01000024.1:0-36800 GCF_007558235.1 Acinetobacter sp. RF15B
ATCTTGAATTTTCTGCCAGATATCATCGGTAAGAAGAGTGCGTGCCATTGAAAATGTAGAAATAAAAATAACTCAAAGGAGGATTTTAAGTATTTAAAACCAATTCTTCAAATGAGGACACGCCCTAGCAATTACATAAAAGAAGCTTAAAAGATGTGCTGCTCTGATTTTATATCAGGGCTGCATAGTATGTTGATTTTAAATAAATTGATATTTAGCACAATCTATAGTTGTATGACTATATCTTCCTTATGAATAAGTTCAGGATTGTGAGTAATAGCTATGATCGTCACGCTATCTTTTAGGCTACGCATATGAGACATAATTTCATGCTCTGTTTCTATATCTAAATTTGAACTGGCCTCATCCAAGAGCAGAAATTCGGGATCAGCATATAGTGCTCTCGCTATAGAGATCCTTTGTTTTTCTCCGTCAGAAAGAGTCATGCCTCTTTCCCCAACTTTGGTATCGAAACCATCGGGCATCATGATAATGCGATCTAAAATTTGTGCTTTTTGAGCTGCCTGATAAATTTTATGGTCATCATAAGCGCGCCCTAAACAAATATTATTTTTAATCGAATCATTCAGTAACATTACTTCTTGTGGAACTACACCTACTTGGGAAAACCATGTATTACGGTCAATACTGTTTAAAGAAATATTGTGCATTACAATATCTCCTTGATCAGGTTGAATTTGTTTTAAAATCAACTTGAAAATAGTCGATTTACCTGCCCCACTATCACCTGTCAGAAAAGTGATTTTTCCACGTTTTGCAGTAAAGTTAATATTCTGAATTCCACGTCCATTTGAATAAGTGAAAGATACATCCTGAAATTTTAAGACACCAGAAAGATTTTTACTCTCTGGACAGTTTACTGTTAATTGTTTTGAGTTGTCTGCTAATTCTGGTTCGTTCCACATTCTGGCAAAAGGTTTGAATTCTATATAAGATTGATTAAATTCAAGTATACATCTCCCGATCATTTCAAAAGGTGTATTAAGTTGAAGCAGTAGGGTATTAAATAAAACCAGATCGCCCACACTCATACGACCTGCCTGAACATCAGGAATAAGGATATAAAAAGTAATAATAAACTGAATGCTAAGAGCCAAACCAAAAATAACAGCATAGTAAGTACGCTTTAAAGAATATGAGGTCAGGCTTTTCAATATTTGTTTAGAACCTTCCTGAAACCGATGCTCTATCCAGGCAGCTGCATTAAAAAATCTTAAGATATCCATCATAGACATGGCATTGCCCACCAACTGGGTGTTTTTTTGTCTTTCACTGGTTGCTACTTTTAAATATTCTTCTATGCGTTTACTTGAAAAATATGATAATCCAATAAAAAATGATCCGTATAAAAGAACAATAGTCACCACCTTAGGATCTAGCTTCAGGCCGAGAATAAAGCATGAAAAAACAATTTGTAAGACGCTTGGGATAAAGGAAATCAGACTTAATTGCATCACTTTATTCAAGGCAAATGCTCCCTGATTTTGCATTGCCTGAATTTCAGCAGGATTATGGTCAATAAAAAAGTGGGATTCTTTTAGAATGATTTTCTTAAAAAAGTTTGTAGAGCTAATATAATTCAAGGTTTCTGCAAGAATGACAGATAGGTAAATTACAGCTTCTTTAAAAATTAAAGACAGCCCAAGTAACACTGCATAAAAAAAGAAGCCTAAACCTATAGTCTCTACAGAATTACTTAAGGTAACTTTATCAATCATTGACGCAAAGGTGTAAGGAGCCAAAACTGCAAGTATTGTTGACAACAAAATAGAACAGCATAATAAAAAGATATAAATCTTTGATTGTTTAATAAATAATTTGCTGTTTTCAAATAATGTATGTTTAACGTTCTGTAGATCATTCTGAGGGGAAGTGTGCAAATTTCTCTCCACCTTTATCTCAAATAATTTTAGTTCACTTTATCAATTATTTCTTAAATTCCCTATCTCATTTAATATGGTGGCACTTGGATGAGCTTCTGTTGGTATTGATTTGATTTCAGATAAGTTTTTCATCAGCAAACTTTGTTGAGGAGAGCTGACGTTTATTAAGCTACTAAATTCTGCCTACTATAATAATCGAAGAGAGGGAAAAATTAAGTAAGCCTGATCATTAATTAAAACTCCGTAAAACTTATACTGTGCTCATTCAAATCCATAAAAATGAAAATAATACTTTTAAGATGAAAGAATTAAATCAAATTGATAGTATCTTCAGGGAAAGAGCCATAATTCATTAACTCATTCACTATTTTGTAAAAAGACAGTATGCTTAGGCCTGTAACAAGGAGCATACATGTATCAAGTACTTGCGCGAAAATATCGTCCTCGTAATTTTAATGAGTTGGTGGGTCAAAACCATGTTTCACGTGCCTTAACCAGTGCACTTGAGCGCGGCCGTTTGCATCATGCCTATTTATTTACAGGAACGCGTGGAGTGGGGAAAACCACCATTGCCCGTATTTTGGCGAAGTGCTTGAACTGTGAAACGGGTGTGACTGCAACACCGTGTGAAATTTGCCCGACCTGTACGGCGGTCAATGAAGGACGTTTTATTGATCTGATCGAGATTGATGCCGCATCCCGTACTAAAGTGGAAGATACCCGTGAGCTGTTGGATAACGTGCCTTATGCGCCAACCCAAGGACGCTTCAAGGTTTATCTGATTGACGAAGTGCATATGCTGTCTACGCATTCTTTTAATGCCTTGCTCAAGACTTTAGAAGAACCCCCAGAACACGTTAAATTCCTGTTTGCCACCACAGATCCCCAGAAGCTCCCGATTACGGTGATTTCCCGTTGTCTGCAATTTACCTTGCGTCCTTTGGCAATAGATGAAATTACCGAACATTTAGGCAATATTTTAAGCAAGGAAAGCATTCAGGCTGATCAGGATGCAATCTGGCAAATCGCGGAATCTGCCCAAGGGTCTTTACGTGATGCTTTGTCTTTAACTGATCAGGCGATTGCCTATGGTCAAGGAGCCATTCAGCATCAAGATGTCAAAGACATGCTGGGTCTGATTGACCGTACCATTATTTATGACCTGATTCTGGCAGTTCATCAGAATCAAAAAGCACGGGTTAGCGAACTCCTACTTCAGTTCCGTCAGCAGGCACTGGATGTATCCCTAGTTCTGGATCAGCTGATTTCGACCTTGCATGAACTGGCATTACTCCAGTATCTGCCAGATTTAAGCCTGAAATATAGTGCTGAAATCAATAAAAAAATCATGCAGCTATCTGCGCTGATTTCTCCACAGGACCTACAGCTTTACTATCAGATTGCCTGTAAAGGACGAGCCGATTTACAGCTGGCCGTCACTCAGGAGCAGGGCTTTGAAATGACAGTATTGCGTTTACTGGCTTTCCGTCCAATCCAGCCTCATGAAATTCCGGTCACTCAGGCTACGCCAGCTCCAGCAGAGGAGACGCCCTCGACCCGTTTGCAACCGCCCCTAAAAAACAGTCAGACGGAAGCTGTAGAGGCAGCCCCTGCCTTTGATGGGTTTTCATTAGAAGATACAGATAAGGCTGAAACGCTATCATCATCATCTGAACCATCTTCGGATGATTTTCTGGAAGATGAAGTAGCAGAGACTGAATCTGGTACTCCTGCATTCAGTCAAACTCCAGATGCAACCGTTCTGCCTGTCAGTGAGGTCGTTAGGGCCGATACTGAATCTGCCTCTATACTATTTGATCCGGAAAGTGGCGATGCGCTGTTTGGATTTGAAGACATTGTCGCGACAGAGACCGTTGAAGAAAGTACCGACAGTAGTGATGATTTTCTTTTGGCGGAATATTTGCCGGCTGAGGCAGCTTCCATTCATCATGAAAAGACCGGGCAAAACCTTGTACTTGAAGCAGCATGCGAAGAGGTGGTGGCCGAGCAGCAGCTGAATGAAACAGCTATTACATTAGAATCTCAGCCAAGGGCACAGCTTGCAAAAACTGAGCAGAATAATTCTGCAGATTTAATGCCTCAGGATATTCTAAAAACACCTGAACAGGTGCTGGAAGGTGAGTGGACGGTGGAGAAATGGGAATACTGGTTTAGAAATAGCCAGCTTTCTCCAGCGGTACAAGAGTTGGCACAATACGGTATTATGAGTGGCCAGATTAATGCAACATCGGTATTTCATCTGCCTGAACAATATCAGCAGTTGTTTAGCCAGTTGCAGCACATTCTGGAAGAAGCGCTGAAGGAGAAATGGCCACAGACTTTCTTTACGGTCAAATTTGAAGATGTCGAGCAACTTACGCCATATGTCATGCAACATGAACGTAAAGCACGAGCTTTTAAACGTGCTAAAGAGCTACTCTATGCCGAGCCGGCAGTGCGTGACCTGATTCGGCAGTTTGATGGCGAACTGCAAAATATTCAGCTGAAATAGAATATATCTTAATACGAAGTATATTCTGCTAAAGCATCCCGCATTTCTTTAGAAATCGGGATGCTTTTTCGTGTTTGACGGTCTACAAATACATGAATAAAACTGCCCTGAGCTGCTGCGCTGTCTGAACCTTGCTTAAAAATTGCCAGATCATAACATAGGGAAGATTGTCCTATTTTTTCAATTGCCACAGCCACCTCAATGATCTCGGGATAAGACAATTCTTGATTAAACTGACAGTTGGAGCTAACCACCAGTCCGATAAAAGCAGAAGATTTCGGGTCGAAACCTGTTTTTTGAATGAGCAGTGTATTCGCTGCCGTGTCAAAATAGCTGTAATAGGTGACATTATTGACATGTCCATACAAGTCATTATCGGCCCAGCGGGTCTGAATAGGCAGAAAAAAAGAATATTGCGCGCGCTGTTTAATAGTTAATTTCATAAAGTTTAAGATTCAAGCGATTAGGTCGGAAAATATGGTCTATTTTTTTTAGATAAAAACTAATAAATTGCCTGATAAATCTGGTAAGCATCCTCTACGCTCAGCTCTCGTGGATTGTTCTGCAACAGACGTCCTTGTTTCATGGCATCCTCTGCCATAACTATCAGCATATGCTCAGGAATATCCAGTTGTCTGAGTTTTAAAGTGAGTCCGCTGTTGGTTAAGTGATTATTAAAATGGTCAATAAACAGATCCGCCAGCCCATCATGACAGCCCTTGCTTTGTGGTTCCAGCCAAGTCATAAGCTCGGCATAGCGCTGTTTGGCAGCCGGTATATTGAATTTCAGAACTTCAGTCAGTACCAACGCATTACTATGCCCATGAGAAATATGGAAATGTCCACCTAAAGGGTAGGCCAGCGCATGTACCGCACCGACAGGTGCATTGGCAAAAGCCTGCCCGGCCAGCATTGAACCGACCAGCATATTCTGTCGTGCTTCCAGATTACTGCCATCTTTGAGTACCAGAGGCAGATTCTGGTTCAAAAGTGTCAGGGCATGCTTGGCCAGTATATCTGTATAAAAATTTTTCTTGAGCTTTGAGGTATAAGCTTCAATTGCATGCACCATGGCATCAATGCCGGTCGCTGCTGTGATATGTGCCGGCAGGCTCTGGGTAAAACTGGCATCTAAAATTGCCGTATCAGCATAGAGAATAGGGGCCACAATCCCACTTTTAGTGGTTTCTCCGGTTGTTACAATGGAAATAGGCGTGACTTCAGAGCCGGTCCCTGCCGTAGTAGGCACCAGAATAAGCGGCAGACGTGGGCCAGTGGCCTGATCAACCCCATACAGGTCGGACAGGCTTTGATGCTGCGTCGGGTGACTCAAGATCGCAATCAGTTTGGCGACATCCATGGAGCTGCCGCCACCAAAACCCAGCACCACATCAATATTTTCCTGCTTGGCAAAAGCGGCTGCCTCAAGAATTACTGTATCGGCCGGATCAGCCTGAACCTGAGCATAAATGGCATAGTCCAGTCCAGCATCTTCAACAATATCTAGAATAGGAAGATGGAGTTTCTGTTGAAACATGCCGGGATCAGTGACCAGCAACAGACGCTCATAACGGCCTTTTTTAAGAATCTGGGACAATTCCTGAATCGCGCCAAGTCCGGCAATAATATTGGGTACGGTTTGAAACTGAAAACGATCCATGGGCTTATCCTTTCTTTTTATGCTAAATACGAGATTATTCTAGGGGGGTGATATAGGATTCATGCAGTAAATAACTTAACATAAGAATCCAGAAATTGATTAACTTTGAGGTTGTTTATGTCATCCAGAACGCCATATAAGGTGTTATGTGTCTGTTTGGGAAATATTTGTCGCTCTCCCACGGCAGAAGTGGTACTCAGACATTATTGTGATGCAAGGAAACTCAACATTATGATCGATTCAGCTGGCACCAGTAATTATCATCCGGGCAAGGCACCCGATTTGCGCAGTCAGCAACATGCTTTAAAGCGTGGCTATGACTTATCTAGCTTACGGGCACGTCAGCTGACTATTCAGGACTTTCTTGAGCATGACCTGATTCTGGCTATGGATCTGGAAAACCTGTATAATATTCAAGACTTGCAAGCCAAGGCGGAAGCCCAATTCGGTGCTTTACGTGCCCGTATTGCCTTGATGAGCGAGCATGATCAGGACTATCCACAGCAGGCCTTACCCGATCCTTATTATGGAGGTGCTGATGGTTTTGAGCGTGTGCTGGATCAATGTGAATCCAGCAGCAAAGCTTGGGTCGAGATTTTTCAACAGCATCAAAGCAACCAGGTTTAAGTTATGCAGATTCAAACTGAAGTTCAGCTTAAACCCTTTAATACCCTGAATCTTGACGCGGTGGCTTCTTATTATACGGAAATTCAGTCGACGGATGATCTGACTGTTGCACTGGATTTTGCAGCACAGCAGCAGCTGAATAGTTTAATTCTGTCAGGCGGCAGTAATATGCTCTTGCCTGAACGCATCCATGCGCTGGTATTGCACATGAATATCCGCGGAATTGAACTGCTGTATGCAGATGAGCACCATCAATTTCTACAAGTTGGCGCAGGTGAAGTCTGGCATGATTTTGTGCTCTGGACCACTGCACAGCAGCTGTATGGGCTACAAAATCTGGCGCTGATTCCCGGACGTGTCGGTGCCTCTCCGGTACAGAATATTGGCGCTTATGGGGTTGAGGTCGGCGAGTTTATCGACTCGGTACAGGTATATGATCGCCAGACCAAGCAGTTTGGGTCAATTGCTGCGGCAGATTGCCAGTTTGCCTATCGGCATAGTATTTTCAAAGATGACCCGACTCGTTATGTCATTACGCACGTTACGTTTAAATTACTCAAACATGAAGATCTGAAACTGAATTATGGAGATCTGAAGGCTGCGGTAGGTGATCATCTCACTGCAGAAAATCTGCAACAGCAGGTGATAGCCATCCGCCAAAGCAAACTGCCTGATCCTAAAGACTATCCTAATGTGGGGAGTTTTTTTAAAAATCCGGTGGTGGATCAGACAGATTTTGACCAAATTGCAGCAAATTTCCCGCATTTACCCCATTATCCGCAGCCTAATGATCGGGTTAAAATAGCGGCAGGCTGGCTGATTGATCAGGCGGGCTGGAAAGGTAAACAGCTGGGGCCGGTAGGGATGTTTCATAAACAGGCACTGGTACTGGTGAATTATGGTCAGGCATCGCTGAAAGATGTGCAACATACATATCATGCGGTACAACAGGCAGTCTGGGCACAATTTAGGATCATGCTAGAACCGGAGCCGGTATTATTTGATATAAATGGCTTAATCCGTTCTCATCAAGGATGAATAATTAAATGAAAAACACCTTTTGGATGGTCCGTCTGGTACAGCTAATCACGGGATTATTTGTGCTGCTCGGCTGTTTGCTGGTGTTATTCTATTCGCCTTTTTATTCGCATCTGGTGGTTAAGGGACTCAATCAGTTTGTCTCTCTGGAAGTGAATGAAGTTGCGGCACAAAGCCAAAAAATGGCTGCTTTGAGTGAGCATGACACACTGGAGCCAGGCTCAGATTTATGGATTGCCCGTCAGGCTTATTTACAGGTAATCGAGCAGGATATTCAGCAAAATAACTCAGCTAACCTGGTGCTGATTCAGGCCCGTTATAAAGCGTTGCAACAGCTAATCGAAGACTACCAACGTCAACAGCAGGAAGAAAAAGCTGAGCAAACTCCTCCGCCGCAAGTGCCGTTATTGCCCACTCAGGCCGTCGCTGTGGAAATCAGTGACCCCACCGAAAATGTCCGCCAGTTACTGGAATGGGACAGCAATGAAAATAAAGAGCGTATAGAGCAGTATATCGAGTTTTTGACTACTCATTCTTTGGAGCAGGAAGAAG
The DNA here is from genome assembly GCF_007558235.1 of Acinetobacter sp. RF15B. Lineage (NCBI taxonomy): Bacteria > Pseudomonadati > Pseudomonadota > Gammaproteobacteria > Moraxellales > Moraxellaceae > Acinetobacter > Acinetobacter sp. RF15B. Next base: position 8,294 of record NZ_VLSR01000024.1, read on the forward strand.
CCAGCGCAGCAGAACTGGTGGACGAGAAAGCCATCCAGCAGGAATTGGCATTGTTACAAGATCAGCAACAAAAGCCACTTAATAATGCCAAACCTTATGCAATTGTAGTGGTGGGTGGTGGTCTGACGCTGGACGAAAATGGCAAAGATATAGTGGTTAATAATTATACTCGACTGCGTTTGGAAACGACGCTAGAAGTTGAAAAACGCTTTCAGTTGCCGATTGTATTAAGTGGCGTTGAAGCACCTTATATGCAACGCTGGCTACAACAATATGATGTCGATGCCAAACTGCTTGAAGATCGCAGTATGAATACTTGTGAGAACAGTCGCTTTAGCTCGTTATTATTACAAAAAAAAGGTGGAGCACCGACAGTGATACTGATTACAGACCGTTATCATATGCCGCGTACCCGCCGTTTATTTGCATTAAACGGAATTCAGACCATTCCGGTAGAAGCACCAATGCCGACGTCATTAACCAGATGGCGTCCAAGTACACAAAACTATGATCATAGTCGCCGGGCCAATTATGAACTATTGGCCACCATACGCGATGTGTGGTTCGGATCCAGTGACTGTCGGGAGGTACCATAATGTCTGATATTCCATTTTTAAATCCTGCAATCCTGAAACAGCTTGACCTGCCTGTACCGAGCCGGGACATTACGCCGCAATTATTAGAATCGCTGAATTTAAACCGGCTAGACGAGCAGGTATCACCTGATTTGCAGTCCTATCGCAAGTTATATGGCTTTGATTCACTGGATTGTAAACACTGGCAGGGCTATATCGAAATGCCGCTGTTCAGGCTGCATGTTCAGGTCTTTGAGCCTCATCTGGAAAATACCCGTTTTGACAAGATTCAGGGCACGGCTTTTTTATTACATGGCTATTTGGAACATAGCGGAATTTATCAGCCGATTGTACGGGAACTGCTGGAACAGGGGTTTAGCGTACTGACTTATGACTTGCCGGGGCATGGGCTGAGCGATGGTTCACCGGCCAGCATTCAGAATTTTGACCATTATCAGCAGGTCTTGCATGCCGTATATCATTATGTCAAACATGCAACGCAATTACCGAAGCCCTGGGTTGGTATTGGACAAAGTACCGGTGGCGCGATCTGGATGCATCACTTATTGGAATTTGCAGAACGCCGTGAGAATCCTTTTGTGGATCGTGTGCTGCTACTCTCTCCACTGATTCGTCCAGCCAAGACAGCCTGGTGGCATAATCCGCTTGGACTGGGAATTATTAGTCGGATTAAGCGTGAAGTGCCGCGGCATTTTAGACGAAATAACCATAATCCGGAATTCCTGCGTTTTATTCGTTTAAAAGATCCTTTGCAGCCCCGTATGATGGGCATGGACTGGATTCTGGCCATGTCGCGCTGGATGCTGGAAATGGAAGAGCGTCCGGCTTGTCGTATTCCGGTCTGGCTAGCGCAGGGTGCGCAGGATCAGACGGTGGACTGGCGCTATAATATCGAGTTTATCCGGCGTAAGTTCCGTTTGCAGACCTTATTGATGCTGGAAGAAGGTTCGCATCAGCTGATTAATGAGCGTGCGGATATACGGGCAGCCTTAACAGGTCTTATTCCGGCTTTTCTGCATGCGCATGGCAGCAAAACCTATTATTAAGCAGCATCCAAAATCTAAAAGAGGCGTTGAATAACGCCTCTTTACTTGAGTAGGAATCTGAGACCTGTAAAATCAAAAGCGTTCCAGTTCAGCCATATTCCACATCCGGAAGTAAAAATTTTCCTCATCCTTGTTTTCACAAGACAGTAATTCGCCTTCTTTTAACCAGAAATGAATCTGCGCAAAATTCTTGATTTCATGATTGCTAATCCGCTGTGCCAGATGATGCGGCTTAATGGCTGAAGGATGTTCTAAACCTGCAGAGGCAATCAGTTCTGCCAGAGCATGCAGGGTGTTTTTATGAAAATTAAATGCCCGTTCAGCTTTGGTCGGGACATGCAAAGCCTTCTGGCGGTTGTGATCTTGAGTGGTTACACCGACTGGACATTGGTTGGTATGACAGCTTTGTGCCTGAATACAGCCTACGGCGAACATGAAGCCTCGCGCTGAATTGACCCAGTCAGCACCCATTGCCAGAGTACTGGCAATGTCAAAGGCACTAATAATTTTACCGCTGGCACCAATCTTGATTTTATCCCGGATACCTGCACCTACCAGCGTATTGTGTACAAAAAGCAAACCTTCGCGTAGAGGAGCGCCTACGTAGTCCACTAGCTCAATGGGGGCCGCACCAGTCCCGCCTTCAGAGCCATCTACCACAATAAAATCCGGGTAAATCTGGGTATGCAACATGGCTTTGACCATACTCATAAATTGCCAGGGTTGTCCCAGACAAAGCTTGAGGCCGACAGGCTTGCCTTTAGAAAGTTCACGTAATTGCTGAATGAAATGCATCATTTCAATAGGGGTGGAAAAGGCCGGGTGGTTGGAAGGGGAAATACAGTCATACTCACGACTGATGCCACGAATTTGGGCAATTTCTTCGGAAATCTTGCTCTTTGGCAGAATACCGCCATGGCCCGGCTTGGCACCTTGTGAGAGCTTGATTTCAATCATTTTTACCTGAGGCAGTTGAGCTTGGGCTGCAAAGCGTTCAGGATCAAACTGACCACTGAGCGTACGGCAGCCAAAATAGCCGCTACCGAGTTCCCAGACCAGATCCCCACCATGTTCCAGATGATAGGGACTAATGCTGCCCTCACCAGTATCATGATAAAAATCACCTTTTTTAGCACCCAGGTTAAGAGCGCGAACAGCATTGGCACTCAGGCTGCCGAAACTCATGGCCGAGATATTAAAAATAGAAGCAGAGTAGGGCTGACTACATTGTTCGTTCCCAATCAAGATACGGAAGGTTTGTGGATCTGCAATCTGGCATGGGGTCATAGAATGGGTCACAAACCTGTAATTATCTTCATACACATTCAGGATTGAGCCAAAAGGCTTGTCGGCATTTTCATTTTTAGCTCGCTGATAGACCAGACTGCGCTGCATACGTGAAAAAGGCAACGCATCACGGTCTGCTTCAATAAAATACTGACGAATTTCGGGACGGAATTCCTCAAAAATAAAGCGGAAATGTCCCATGATTGGGTAGTTTTTAAGAATGGAATGCTTGGTTTGCAGGACATCATATAACCCAAGTAAACTTAGTAGAATAGTCACAATCCATAAGGTATTCACGAGGGTTTGTGGCATAAAATAATTAATATAATGCGGCTCATAACCGATATGAAACGTGGTAAAAATCACGGCAATAATAATGCACGCAAACCAGATCGAGTGGCGTGAAAAAAAAGTATTCAATAGTTTGTGGCGTATTAATTGAGCGGGGTTAGCCATTGTGATTTTATTTCCCTGAGTCTACATAGGCTTTATCATGTACAAACCAAGGGCTGAGATACAAGCAGAGAATTGTTGTTTAATTTTATAGGCTTATTGTAATAGCCCTGAATTAAGGAAAAGCTGGATAGACAATAGCGAGAAATTTTGCAGAAATTATTCTAAGGGAAAAACTCTATAAAATTTATGTATTTTTGATATTACTCTCAAAGAATGAACTATGGTTATACATAGTACATGGCAATATTAAAGATGAAAATGACACCTCAAAAATCCCTTCATTTGAATGGTGCAGAACTGACCTATCTATAAGTCATGCTAGGTGTTTAGTCGCGGTATTTCATGCAGTGGAACAAATTCAAAACTTCAGGTTCATCTGTCCGTGGTTTGCAGAGGAGCTCGTAGGGACTCAGCTTCTTGGGTTGTTTTGAGTCTGCGGCCAAAGTTGTATACAGGCATAAACGCAGCAAGGTGCATGCATAATTGAGTATGATCGTCATACTGGAACCGTTTGACGGCAGCTTCTTCTCTTCCCTTGGGTTATTGATAAAGCAGACAAAGACAATAAATGGGTTTGCTGGCCGATTGATCAAATCCAGATAATCAAAAAATATAGTCCCCAATAGGGGGACTTTTTATACTATGGGATTTTTAAAGTTGAGTGGATATTCTATTGAGAATCCTGACTATCAAGCTGATAGACTGCATTCGCTACAGTGGTAGGCTCTATCTGTTTGATTTTTTTTCCAAAGCTGCGTAACCACCAGGTCAGTTGCGAAGTAAAGGGGACAGTCGCACTGATCAGGAACATGCCATTTTCCAGCTTTTCAATTTTTTGGTCTTTGCTGAGCTGGCTTTCTTCAAAATAGTGGGCATCTACCTCATCCATGGTCAGTTTCAGGGTGACATTTTCAGTTGGATGGTTGAAATCGACGCGAAAGCCCAGCGCCCCTGATTCAATATAATCATCAATATCAAAATTTACAGGATGCAAAGCACGGGAATTCAGCACAATTGCGGATTTAAAGCGGTGCAGGGCAAAGGTTTGAATATCGGACTTATCATGACGGGTACAGACCAGATAAATAATGGAACCTTTTTGTACCAAAGCCAGTGGATTCAGAATATAGGTTTTTTCCTCACTCTGAAGACCACGGCCCTGATAGACACATTCCAGTTGCTTGTCCTGTAATAAAGCTTCATAAATGGCTTGCTGGGCAACCTTATCGACAAAAGGCGGAATCAGCGGTTGGGTGGCCGGTACAATCCGGACCCGGTTGATCCATTGCCGGACATTATTTTGCGAAGAAAGACTACGTCGTGCCAGATCAAACCAGGGATTCATTTCATCAATCAGGCTAGGCGGTAGCAGATGCTTCAGGTGTTCTTCTACCATCATAAAGGTTACAGCCTGCGAACTGGTCATATGAGGCAAGCTTTGAATAGGAGCATCTGAACGCCAGCGCCAGCCCTGCGGTGTCGTTTTACTGCTTTCAATCGGAAAGCGCTGGGCAATCTGGTTTAGGTCACGCTGAATGGTCCGCAAGCTGATTTCAATGCCTTCACGGTTCAGGATTTCCTGTAATTCACGTGTTCCCATCCATTTACCGGTAGAAAGACGCGACAAGATTTGCCATTGGCGATAAAGACTATTCGAGGTTTCTTTTTCTTGTGCTGACATAATATATTTTACTGGCTATCAATAGGACAAGTGTAGATAAAGAGAGTAACACAATATGAAATCCGCATTTTTTTCGCAAGTCATTCTGCGCAACAAGAGCTTTATAATACAAAAAAAATGCTGGAAAATCGTATGGAGTTTATAGAGCCAAGATCAGGTGAATATTGGCTAAGTTAATCAAGCTCATGGCATGGAGATGGTTTTGATTGTATTAAACTAGAGGCTGAACAAGAGGTTTGTGGGCTTCAAACAAATCAAGCTACAAAAGCTCAGGTGAGAGACGAAATTAATTCAGACCCTGTAATTATCAAAGTAATTAAGCTCCGCCCTTCGCAACTTTTATACCAGCAGTTGCCTTTAAAAAGTTATCCATGAAATATAGCCAGATTCGCAGGATTAATATGATCTGTGATTCCACGGCCGAATGAGTCATGCTCGAAGATAATTTAAGAACATCTTTCGAAGTTGTCGAAATGATAAAATACCTGAAGATAAGTCAAAAATTAAAGCCTAAATTATTTGAACAGTTTCATGTTTTCAGCACGGAAATAATCAAAAACATTAACAAGAATTCTGATTGAAAGAGCCGATACTAACCGGTCTTTGGTGGTGATCTTGATATCGGTTACTTTAACAGCGCATATTATGAACTGTTTTTCTGGCAAGAGTAATAGATAGGCTCTTGGTAACATCGCGTAACCTTTTTGTGGTAAGCATGAAGGTTTATGTAAAAACCATAGGTGGCTATCATCTAGTTAATGTTATTTATAAATGTATCGATAGTGTATCTTGATTTTTTACTTTAAAGCAGAGAAGAACTGAGGTACTCCCAATTTAATAGTAATCTGTATAGCACCATATTGTAATTGCCCATGCATCAAGAGCAGGGGGCAGTAAATGATAAATCAACCTTCCCTATATCGATAACATAATCGGATTTTATTTTGGATGAGACAGTACTTGTCAAAATGTTCTGAGCTACCAAAGCCCTCAGGTAAAATATGTGAAATATATTTTGTCTTGTGGAGGTTAGTGGATCGTGAGAGCAGCTTAAGGTTTGGGTCACTGAATACTGGTCGGGCGACTGGCTTCTAAGCAGTCAATTGAAATATTTAAAATATTTGGAAAAAGAATCGTGGTTAGCTTGTATCTTTATATTGTGTAGCCTACTTTGAATTTGGTTCTAATTCAAATAATTCAATATCAATATTTTTAGAGCACCTTACTGATTTACATTTTTTAAGTTCAGTTTAGTGTGCTGAAATAGTATCGAGCAGTTTAACGCGATAAGCGATCTCTGGTGGTAGTTTATCCTAAGGGTAAGAAAAAAATACGGGAGTAGTTGACAATCTGCATTCACAGCCAACGAAGGAAAACGTCATGGTCTTGTTGAATACCAATGCGCAGCATATTTTTTGGTTAGGTCGATATTTATCCCGAACCCAGTTTTTATGTTCGCATTTTCCATTTCTGGATGATGAGGCGGCACTTAATTATGCCCATGCCTTTTGCCTACCGGCTTTTGATGCCAGCTCGTTAAATGAGTTAATCCTGGATGCGAAACAACCCGCTTCTTTCAGGTACTATTTTAAGCAAGCTCAGGAGAAGATTCAGAAGTTACGGGGAGTTTTATCAGCCAGCGCCTATTCAGAACTGAGCAGGCTGATTAAAACTACTCATGAAAATGCTGCTTATATCTGTGATGTTGTTCATGATTGCGAAGATGTCTTGGAGGCAGAATCCCCGGATATCTTTTTATTTTTCAGCTTGGGCCAGTCTTTAGATCAACTGGATCAACAGCTACGTTTAGCCATAGACACTCAAAAGACCTTAACTAAAATTGATTATCTTGTTGAAACTTTAGTTGAGATGGGATGGGAAGATTTGGAGGAATACTGGCAGCAATTACGCCGTACACCGAGTTCCATCCAGTTTTATCAGTTCAGTGATCATATTCATCAGTTATTCGAGGCTGATCTCTAATTGAAGGTGAACCGACTTATTACAGGCGATATGCTATTGGTTTTTAATCTACCATTTCTGCATGTATCTTGTTTAAGTCGAAATAAGTGTGCTATGCGATATTTTTGAGGCCCGTCATTTAGTAAGTCATGCTTGGGCAGAAGTATAAATTAAGAAAAAGTAGTATTGTCTTGATATTAGTCATCAGCTGTGTAGGGCAAGTACCGAGGCATATATTGCCGCTGGTTGGGATGATCAGGATGTAACCCGCATGCAGGGTAACGGAAAAGGAGGAGAGGAATCTATGTATTCTATCTTCCAGATATTAGGCTGTTAACAGGAATCAAATAATGACCTATTGTTGTGCACTACGTTTAGAACAAGGAATGGTTTTTATTAGTGACACCCGAACCAATGCGGGTGTGGATCATATTTCAGTATTTCGTAAACTATATACTTTCGGGGTGGATGGAGAGCGTCTGATTGTGGTTCAAGCCTCGGGAAACCTGGCGACAAGCCAGGCGGTGATTGGTCACATTAAAAACCATCTGGAGTTGAAACAGGAGCCGAATATACTCAGTTTGCATACCATGTTTGATGTGGCAGAGCTGATTGGCAGTATACTGAAAAAAGTCATCGCCAATGTTACTGAGGATGTGCAGGAGCAAAGTACCTATTATTGTAATTTGCTGGTGGGCGGACAGATTAAAGATCAGGAAATGCAGCTTTACCATATTTATCCGCAAGGTAATTTTATTTGCTCGACAACGGATACGCCATATTTCCAGATTGGAGAAAGTAAATACGGCAAACCGATTTTGGACCGCGCCTTGACCTATGATATGCCATTAGATGAGGCGCTGCGTTGTTCTCTCATCTCTTTTGCCTCAACTTTACGTTCTAATGTATCTGTGGGAATGCCACTAGATGTGCTGGTGTATAAAAAAAATAGTCTGATGATGCCGAAGGGTAAGCGGATTGCAGAAGATGATAAGTATTTTACTGATATTAGCCGTCAATGGTCGGAAACTTTAAAAAAGGGTCTGGCAGAATTACCGACGCCTTCAAGTGAGTATTTTCTTTAATAAGTAATAAATGATCTCGGACAATAAAAAGCCCCACTCAAGGTCGGGCTTTTTATTGCTGATAAAATTTATGTTGACAGCACTTTACGTCGTGGGCGGTTGGTCAGACGGCAAAGCAGCTCATAACCAATGGTGCCATTGGCTTCAGCCACATCATCCACCAAACGGGTTTGCCCCCAAAGCTCAACCTCGGTGCCTAAATCTACATTTAAGCCCGTGACCTCAATTGCAATCATGTCCATGGCTACGCGACCAATCACACGGGTAGTCTGGCCATTAATCGCAACATAGTTTTGTTGAGAGAAAGCACGCGGATAGCCATCCCCATAGCCAATTGAAACAATGGCTAAATCCATATCTTGGTCAGCGGTAAAGGTTGAACCATATCCCACAGACTCTCCCGCTTTAATTGAATTCAGCGCGATAATTTCTGCGGTAAATGTCATGACAGGTTTTAAGTCCAGGTCATGAATTGTTTTATCTGCAAAGGGGGAGGCGCCGTAAAGCATAATCCCGGGACGAACAAAATCAAAATGCAATTCGGGATACTTATAAATCGCTGCCGAATTACAGCAGGAACCCATGAGCGGCGCACAGTCATTTTTGACTTCAAGGAACTGGCGAATCTGTTCGTCATTTAAAGGATGATCAGCATCGGCATTGGCAAAATGCATCGCCAGGACGCAATTAAAGCCTTCGGCTTTGAGCTGATGAATAACATCTTTAATGTATTCAAGCTTAAAACCAAGACGGTTCATGCCACTATTCAGTTTAACCCAGACTTTCAGTTTTTTAGCGTTATAGGCCTCTTTATAGGCCAATAGCCAGTCTAGCTGTTGCTGGTGATGCACAACAATTTCAATATTTTGTTCAATGACCACTGGCATTTCATCAACTGAAAAAACCCCTTCAATCAGGGTGATGGGCTGCTGATATCCGAGTTGGCGGATTTCCAGAGCTTCTTGCAGGCAGGCGACCCCGAAGGCATCACTCTCTTTTAAGGCTGCTAAGCAGTCTTTAACTCCATGTCCATAAGCATTGGCTTTGACCATGCTGACGATTTTAGCGCTTGGGGCAAGTTGTTTGACACGGTTTAAATTATATTGCAGGGCAGAACTGTCAATATAAACTGTAGCTTGACGCACCCTAAATTACTCCTTAAGGGACGGTGGAAATGTGAGAATGATTACTCATCATCCTCATACTGAGCATAGAACTCAGGAGACAGATTACTAAAACGGGTATATTGACCTTCAAAGGCCAGACGAACGGTGCCAATTGGACCATTACGCTGTTTACCAATAATAATTTCGGCAGTCCCGGCTTCTTTGGATTCCTTGTTATAAACCTCATCACGGTAAATAAACATGATCAAGTCGGCATCCTGCTCGATCGCACCAGATTCACGCAGATCTGACATCACCGGACGTTTATTTGGCCGGTTTTCCAGAGAACGGTTGAGCTGGGACAAGGCAATGACCGGACACTGCATTTCTTTGGCCAGTGCCTTCAGGCTTCGGGAAATTTCCGAAATCTCACCGACACGGTTATCCCCCATACCAGGAACTTTCATCAGCTGCAAATAGTCGACCATGATACAGCCCAGTTTACCGCCATGCATTTTGGCAATACGGCGCGCACGCGCACGAACTTCTGTTGGTGGTAGGGCAGATGAATCATCAATATAGAGGTGCTTTTCCTGTAAATGCACAATCGTACTGGTCACTTTGGACCATTCATCACTATCCATTTTACCGGCCCGTAAATGCCCCTGATGCACACGGCCAAAAGAAGAAATCATACGCATGGCAATGGAGTCAGCGGGCATCTCCATTGAATACACCAGAGCTGGCAAATTATTATTAAACAGGACGCTTTCGACCAGATTCATGGCAAAAGTGGTTTTACCCATAGATGGACGCGCTGCAACAATAATTAAATCACCGGCCTGCATCCCGGAAGTTTTATTATCCAGTTCTACAAAGCCTGTAGTCAGACCAGTAATACTGCCTTCCATTTGTGACAGTTCGTTCAGCTTGTCAAATACATCGGCAACGACGGTGTTAATCGCTTTCGGGCCTTGCGCCTTGGCATTATTATTATGCTGTTCGGCAATCGAGAAAATATTGGTTTCGGCCAGATCCAGAATTTCACTGACTGGACGACCTTTGGTGTCATAGGCGTTCTGCAAAATTTCAGAACTGACCTTAATCATGCTACGAAGGGTGGAGAACTCCTTAATTTTACCTGCATAAGTTTCCAGGTTATAGAAACTTGAAGGAGAATCTGCCATCAATTGCATCAGGTATTCTTCACCGCCAACCGCTTCCAGTAAGTTTTGCTTGATCAGCCAGTCATGTACCAGCACAGCATCATAAGGTGAGTTTTCTTTGGACAGCTGTTCAATTGCACGGAAAATATATTTGTGGCGTGTTGCATAGAAATCATTTTCGGTCAGTACGTCGCCAACCTGTTCAAAAGATTCAGCCACAGTCATCAGGGCAGCAAGTACAGCTTGTTCAATCGCTAAATTGTGAGGTGGAGTGCGAAACTCCTTGAGACTGCTATTTTCAGTAACAATTTCTGGTTTAGCGCTAGTTGCCTTGATGCTGGCATTCGCCTGTGACATATAAATCCCTGATTTTAAAAACAATGGTCAAATATTATCGGAGATGAATAGCTTTCATTCACTACGATATGAAATGATACGCGCTCTGGCATCAAATGCGAAGCCTAATTTTTTATCAACACGAATAATAAAATGAATTTTAAACAGTCGAGTGGGAGGACTGACATTTTTTAGAGATAAAAAAAGAGCATGCTCACGCATGCCCTTTTTATGGTGAGAAATTACTCAGCTACGATTGTAACTAGAACTTCTGCAACAACATCATGGTGCAATTGAATTGCGATGTTGAATTCACCAGTGTTGCGAAGTGCGCCATTTGGAAGACGAACTTCAGCACGGTCAACTTCAAGACCAGCATTTGTCAACGCGTCAGCGATGTCACGAGTACCGATTGAACCGAATAGTTTACCTTCGTCACCTGACTTAGCAGTAATAACGATGTTTACTTCGTTCAATTGGTCAGCACGTGCTTGAGCAGCAGCTAAAATATCAGCTTCTTGCTTCTCAAGTTCAGCACGACGAGCTTCAAAAGCAGCAGTGTTTGCTTCAGTAGCAGCAACTGCTTTACCTTGAGGGATAAGGAAGTTACGGCCGTAACCAGCTTTAACTGAAACTTTATCGCCTAATTTACCAAGGTTTTTAATGCGTTGTAATAAGATAATATCCACAGCTCAACCTCACTTATGATTGTCAGTGTAAGGGATCAAAGACAAGTAGCGAGCTTGTTTGATAGCAAGCGCTAATTGACGTTGATAACGAGCTTTAGTACCTGTAATACGGCTAGGAACAATCTTGCCATTTTCAGTGATGTACTGTTTTAAAGTGTCGATATCTTTGTAGTCGATATATGTAACGTTCTCAGCTGTAAAGCGGCAGAACTTGCGACGACGGTAGAAACGTGCCATGTTATGTTCTCCTTATGCTTCAGCAGAGTCTTGAGCTTGTTGTGCTTCTTCACGTTGAGCTTTACGCGCACGTTTTTCTTCAGCACTTTTAGCCAGTAAAGACTCTTCAGTGATAGCGTTTTCACGACGGATGATAAGGCTACGAATGATTGCGTCATTATAACGGAATAATTCTTCAAGCTCATCAAGAGTAGTTTGACCACACTCAACATTCATTAGAATGTAGTGAGCTTTGTGGATCTTGTTGATTGGGTAAGCCAATTGACGACGGCCCCAGTCTTCAAGACGGTGGATTTGACCTTCAGCTTCTTTGATGTGAGTTAGGTAACGTTCTACCATACCCACAACTTGATCGCTTTGGTCTGGATGTACCAATAGTACGATTTCGTAGTGACGCATTGTCAGCTCCTTACGGTTTACACAGCCCCAATTTGGATAAATTGAAGCAAGGAGTCACAACCTGGGTTGTGTCGCAGTGTTTGCGAAGCGTGAATTTTAGTGGGTTTTGGTAAAAAATACAATAGGATTGGCATAAATTGCATGATCAAAATCTTGGTTTTGTTCTGAGCAGCAAGAGGATATGGTCTTTAAATAGGGGAGACTGCTGATAATTTAAGTGAGGGTTGAATCTTCCATGTTGTACCAAGCCCACCTTAAAAGCCAAACCCAATTGGCGAGTGTGTTGCAAAGAAGTTTCATAATCCACAGCGGTGCGTATCCCTGTTTGAATAGACATTTCATCATTATTGGCCAGCTTGGGGGCATCCCGAAAATTGGTCCAGTCCAACAAATTGGTAATACTGAGTTGATATTGACGAGGCAATTTCTGACGCAGCTGATGTAAAAATAAAGCACACTCATATAGATTTTGGATTTTATTATCGAAATCAATCTGTAAGCCTTTTACCTGATTTTCTCGCTACTACCACTGACTGAGTAAACTCAGCACCTGTTGATAGTCTTGTGTACTCCAGCTTAGCTGATGACTAGCCGGATTTTTTGCTCTTATGGTCGTGGTGCAATACCTTGCCGAATAACTGACAGAATGAAGACTAGAAAATAATAATAAAGCGGCTAAATACAGTATGGAGCTTTTTATAATTGCTATATGAAATGAACATTTTTAATTTATTTTGAATATTTTGTTTTAGCAAAAACTCCATAAAGAGAAATAAAAAAGATAGAGACTAACTCTATCTTTTTAAAAAAATACGATTGGATTGGCGGGTAGAGTAGAGGTAAAACTGAATGAAATACTGATAATGGTAATCAGCAGGACAGAAAACAGAAAATAACGTTTTGCCCAGAGCTGGTCATTTTCAGCCTTAAATCCAATTACTCCTAAATACAGCCAATAAATACAAAGCGCATTGAGAATAATGACATAAATCCAGTTTGCATAGCCATAGATAAATAGTGCATTCATTGTCAGTGTAAATAATACGACATAAATAAATGACTCAATCTTGGTCCGATAAATCGAACGAGCTACAGGCAAAATTGGAATATTGGCATTGTTGTAGTCATCAAAGCGGTAAATTGCAATTGCCCAAGAGTGGGGCATTTGCCAGAAGGCATAACCTAAAAAGATGAGTAACGCACCCATGTCAAACTGACCGACTACAGCCGTATAGCCAATGACAGGTGGAGATGCGCCGGAAATACTGCCGACAATAGTTTGATGAATAGTCGTTCGTTTTGTCCATAAGCTGTAAAAACCAACGTATACGACAAAACCAATGACCGCGAATAGGAAAGCGTATGCATTTACCCAAAACCATAAAATACCAAAACCAATCACACCTAGCACCAGGGCAAAAGCCAAGGCTACAGGAACAGAAATAGTTTTTTGCACCAGAGCACGGTTTTGCGTGCGCTGCATTTTCTGGTCGATGTCCTGATCAATAACGTTATTGACCACACATCCTGAGGCAACTACAAGCGTAGTACCCAGAAGAGTAAGGAGCAAGAGAAGGAAATCTACAGAACCTTGAGTGGCTACAAAGTAGCCACCCAAAGTGGTAACGAAGTTACCAAAGAGAATCCCTGGCTTCGTCAGGAATAAATACTTTTTCAGCATGACAACCAGTTTAGATCATCATGTTGTAGTGTAGGTAATTCATGATCCATACAGAACCCACTAAAAGAATAGAGATGGTTAAGATGGTATACACGAATGCAATCACGTTCCAGCGCTGCTCTGAAGAAGAGTTCATGTGCAAGAAGTAGATTAGCTGTATAAGAATCTGGGCAACTGCAGTAATCGCAATGACTGTGATCAAGATACCGCGACCAAAACCGCCTGCCATGACCATACCAAATGGAATGATAGTCAGAATAACAGACAGGATAAAGCCGATTGTATATTGCTTAGTGTTACCGTGTGCTGCACCAGCTGAGTTATGATCGTGACTCATTACAGAACTCCCATCAAGTAAACTACGCTGAATACACAGATCCAAACGATGTCAAGGAAGTGCCAGAACAAGCTTAGGCAAGCAAGACGACGTGTGTTTGCCAGAGTCAAACCATATTTCTTGATTTGAACCATTAACACGATCATCCACACCAGACCAGAAGTTACGTGAATACCATGCGTACCAACTAGAGTAAAGAACGCAGATAAGAACGCACTTGCGCTTGGACCGTGACCTGCATGAACTAAATGATTGAACTCATATAGCTCCATGCCGATGAAGATTGCACCGAATACCCAGGTAATTGCTAACCAAGTTAATACTTTTGCAACATCTTTTTTGTATGCAGCAAGAACCGCAAAACCAAAAGTTACAGAAGAGATCAAGAGAGCAAAGGTTTCAGTTAATACAAAACCTAAAGAATCGCCAAAAAGATCTTTTGCACTTGGCGTACCCACTGGAATGTGGCTACTTAAAACAGCGAACGCAATGAAGAGTGTACCAAACAGGATAAGGTCACTCATCAAGTAAGTCCAGAAACCAAAGACTGTGATGTCAGTATCATCGTGATGATGCTCATCGTGTCCGTGGTTCTGATGATGAAGTACTTCAGCCATTGTCTTAGTCCTTCTTCAAGTGTTTATCAAGGATCGCATAGCGTTCGTTTTCAATACGCTCTACTTCAGCAGCCGGAACATAGTAATCCACTTTCTTGGTGAAAGAAGAAACGATGAAGCTGATAATTGAAGCAATGAAAGTAACGAATACTAACCACCAGATGTGCCAGATTAACGCAAAGCCCATTACGGTGATAAACATAGCGATAACGAAACCAGCAGCACGGTTAGTCGGCATGTGGATGTCTTCATACTTCGTTGGTTTTGCATAAGCAACACCATTTTCTTTGTCAGTCCAGAAAGTATCAATACCATTGATCTTCGGAAGATAGGCAAAGTTGTAGAACGGAGCAGGGGAAGAAGTAGACCACTCAAGCGTACGACCATCCCATGGATCGCCAGTCAAATCTAGACGTTGGTCACGCTGTAGGAAGCCAACTACGATTTGCATAATGAAACATACGATACCAAATGCAACTAGGACAGAACCGAACATTGCAATGTTTACATACGGATCCCAGTCTGGGTTGTCAAATGTATTCAGACGACGAGTCATACCCATGAAACCAAGGATATAAAGCGGCATGAATGCAAAGTAGAAACCGAAGAACCAGAACCAGAACGCCAGTTTGCCCCAAGTTTCATTCAGTCTCCAGCCAAACATTTTTGGCCAGTAGAAAATAATACCTGCGAACATTGCAAATACTACACCACCAATAATTACGTTATGGAAGTGAGCGATCAGGAACAAAGAGTTATGTACCAGGAAGTCCGCTGGTGGAACCGCCATCAATACACCAGTCATACCACCAATACCGAAAGTCACCAGGAAGCCCAGTGTCCATAGCATTGGCGTAGTGTAGACAATACGACCCTTATACATGGTGAATAACCAAGAGAAGATTTTCACACCTGTAGGAATCGCAATAATCATGGTCATGATACCGAAGAACGCGTTAACGTTGGCACCTGCACCCATGGTAAAGAAGTGGTGAACCCATACAACGAATGACAATACTGTGATTGCTACTGTTGCATACACCATCGATTTATAACCAAATAGCGTTTTGCGGCAGAATGTTGCTACAACTTCTGAGTAAATACCAAAAGCAGGTAAAATCAGAATATATACTTCCGGGTGACCCCATGTCCAAATCAGGTTTACGTACAACATCGGGCTGCCGCCTAGGTCGTTCGTAAAGAAATGGAAACCGAAGTAACGGTCAAGCGTTAGCATTGCAATTGTTGCAGTTAACACCGGGAATGCGGCAATGATCAGTACAGACGTACATAGTGCAGTCCAGGTAAAGATCGGCATTTCCATCAGCTTCATGCCAGGTGCACGCATTTTAATGATGGTAACAAAGAAGTTAACACCCGTTAGAAGCGTACCGAGACCAGAAATCTGTAGTGCCCAGATATAGTAATCCATACCGACGCCAGGTGAATATTCAATACCTGACAGTGGTGGATACGCCATCCAACCTGTTGCTGCGAATTCACCTAGAGCAAGTGAAACCATCATCAGACCCGCAGCACCAGCGAATAGCCAGAAGCTTAAAGAGTTCAATAATGGGAATGCAACGTCACGTGCACCGATTTGAAGCGGTACAGAGATGTTCATTAAACCAACAACAAGACCCATCGCTACGAAGAAGATCATGATTACACCGTGTGCGGTGAAGATCTGGTCATAGTGTTCAGGGTGTAAGTAGCCTTCGCCACCACCTTTTGCAAGGAACTGCTGAAGACGCATCATGATCGCATCGGCGAAACCACGCACCAGCATAATCACTGATACGAGGATATACATGATACCAATTTTTTTATGGTCTACCGATGTGAACCATTCGTTCCACAAGTAGCCCCATTTCTTGAAGTAGGTAATACCGGCAACAACTGCGATACCACCCAAGATCATCATTGCAACTGTGACCAATACGATTGGATCGTAAGGAATTGCATCTGGACCTAACTTACCTAAGAAGCTCATTCTTATTCTCCTTGAGAAGCAGTCGCATGTTCAACAGCTACATGAGCTTCAGAAGCCGCAGCTTCATCATGAGCAGCAGCGTCAGTCGCTGTAGCCTCTACAGCCGGAGCTGAATGGTCAGCACCATGGTAGTTACTCATATAGTTATTAATCACAGATTCAAACAAGCCCGGCTCTACAGAAGAATAATAAGTCACAGGATGTGGCTGAGTCTTATATGGACCTTCTGCCTGAGCAGTTGCAGCGAGTTTTTTCTCTAGATCTGTTCTTGCATTACGAACCATTGCATCAATTTGTTTTTGTGAACGGTTGCCATCACGTAAGGCTGCAAATTCAGCTTGATCTAAAACAGTCTTTTGAACTGCTTTTGAATTGACTGAAGTACCATTACCTGACTGAACAGCAGAAACCCATTCAGCAAACTGAGCATCTGTCACAGAGTGAGCACGGAAATGCATTTGTGAGAAGCCGTAACCTGAGTAGTTGGAAGAGAAACCGCGGTAGCCTTCAGCCGGGCTAGTTTCATCAGCCAAGATATTCAAGTGGGTTTGCATACCTGCCATTGCATAGATCTGACCACTTAACGCCGGGATGAAGAACGAGTTCATCGTGAAGTTAGAGGTTAAACGAAGGCTTACCGGAGTTTTCTCAGGGAAACGCAATTCGTTAACAGTTGCAATATTTTGCTCAGGATAGATGAAAATCCATTTGAATTGTTCTGCAATTACTTGAACAGTTAGTGGTGCTTTATCCGCCTCAATTGGACGGTATGGGTCATACTTGTGGGAACCCCACCAAGTTAACCAGGCTAAAACACCAATAATAATGACAGGAATACCCCATACTACAATTTCAATCGCAGTAGAGTGTGCCCATGTAGGTTTATAGTCTGCGTCTTTATTCGATGCGCGATATTTCCAACCGAACCATAATGCCATAATGATAGATGGAATAACCACCAACAGCATTAAGTAGATCGCAGTCATCATCAGGTTACTTTGACCTTCAGCAACTGGACCTTTAGAGTTCAGAAGTACTAAATCACCACCACACCCAGTTAAGAGTGCAGCCATCGCAGATAAAGACAATACAGCTAAAATTGTTTGTCTCATTTTACAACCTCGGTGAAGAGTCCCATTCCCTAATTTAATATGGGATAGCGATTAAAGTGTGGCATGACTAAAAAGGCTGATTTTTTATAAAAACATCCTTCTGGTCACAACACACCGCTACGTTGTGGGGCATTATGCCTGATATTGATAAACTAAGCTATATATAAAGGTGCTTTAAATCCCTGTAAAAGAAACTGATTTTGCTGGTCGGGATTTAAGAATAATTGTTGGAATTTTATTTTAATTTCAAAGTAATGAAGGAAAATGGGATGCACTCCATCCCATTTAAAAGATTGATAAGTTATTGTTTTACGACTTGTGTTTTAGCAAGTTTATCATGCAGGGTCTGTCGTTTTTCCCCCAGACCAAAAGCCCAGTCAATGATTGTGCTGATTGGCATAAGCATGATATTCAAGAAAATAAAGCACACACTACGAATTGTAAAAGCACGTAGCAGACTGGTTTTCTCCCCAGTTTCAGCATCTACAATCTTAATTTTGGTTAGTTTTTTCCCGATACTCTGTCCTGATTTCGCAATCAGAAAAGCCTGTATCGCCAGCATGATAATGAGGTAAAGCGCGGTGGCGATCCAGGCCTGCTGTGAGAACATTTCGAACATTTGGGTTTGTAATTGTTGTGCCAGAGCAGGGTCAGCATTGCTGTCCAGCATGACATTTATAAACTCCTGATTCAGGGTTGCAAACTGAGTTTCCTGTGCCGGTGTAAAGAAAGCTGTCAAAATGAACGTCGCAGGAAGCCACAATAACAGATCAACAATCTTGGCAAGAATACGACTCGGGATGCTGGCCAGCTCATTTTTATTGGTTGTATGTTGAGCGTGGGTCTGCGTAGAAGAGGCTGGGGTTGAGGTGGTGTGCTGATAGGTGGTTGATGCAGGTGCAGGCGCGGGGGGGATATAGCCCTCAGGCATATATACTGATTTTCCTTGCGTCAGTTCACCTAAAGCCTTCCACTCTGTCATACCCTGATGCCAAGCCAGATCAGTCAGTAACACTTGCTGGTCAGCAAGCATCTGATTGAGTTGTTCCAAGGTATAAGGACCAGCTTGTTGATTATTTCGTGCCAAGTAAATCTGCATATAAACTGAATCTCAAAATGTAAATTTGAAAAAAGAACTGAAATCAGACTTTCTTGCGTTTTATGTTAAAACAAATAGAAGCGCCTGTGTTTAGATATAGAGATAAATTCAGTATTTTCAAGAATATTGATAACCGAAATTCTCTCTGGGTGAAACTAGTGTAGCAAGGATTCGTGATTTTAGTACTCGAATATGGATTTCAGTGCTAATTAATTATGGCAATTTATAGAGTAATTAAATGTTGGTATTTGTTTGTTCTTGGATTAGGAATGTGTACAGAGTGACCTATATTAAAATAATTAAAAATCAATGGACTAAGCTGTTCTGGAAACTGATTTATCACTATCTTTAAGCCATAAAAAAGACCCTGAAACGGGTCTTTTTTATCAGCATTTAGTTATGCTTTTTGAGCTTTTTCTTCAGCCAGGAAGAACCAGGTATCTAGTACAGAGTCTGGGTTTAGAGACACAGATTCAATGCCTTGTTCCATGAGCCATTGTGCAAGATCTGGATGGTCTGAAGGACCTTGACCACAGATGCCTACATATTTGCCTGCTTTACGGCAAGCATGGATAGCCATCGAAAGTAGCGCTTTAACGGCTGGATCACGTTCATCAAACAGGTGAGAGACGATACCAGAGTCACGGTCCAGACCAAGTGTAAGCTGAGTCAAGTCATTTGAACCGATTGAGAAGCCATCGAAGTGTTCCAGGAACTGTTCAGCTAATAATGCGTTCGTTGGCAATTCACACATCATAATAACTTTCAGGCCATTTTCGCCACGTTTCAAGCCATTTAGGGCAAGAAGTTCGATTACACGTTTTGCTTCAGCAACTGTACGTACGAATGGAATCATAATCTGTACGTTGGTTAAGCCCATTTCGTCACGTACTTTCTTCAGTGCGCGGCATTCAAGTTCGAAGCAGTCACGGAAGTTGTCAGACACATAACGGCTGGCACCACGGAAGCCCAACATAGGGTTTTCTTCTTCTGGTTCGTATAACTTACCACCGATCAAGTTGGCATATTCGTTTGACTTGAAGTCAGACATACGCACAATCACTGGCTTGTCAGCAAATGCAGCAGCAAGGGTAGAAATACCTTCGACCAGTTTTTCTACATAGAACTCAATCGGAGACGCATAGCCCGCAGTACGTGCCATAACTGCAGCACGAGTTTCACGTGGCAGGCTGTCAATATTTAATAGCGCTTTAGGATGCACACCAATCATACGGTTGATGATGAACTCC
The DNA here is from genome assembly GCF_007558235.1 of Acinetobacter sp. RF15B. Taxonomy (NCBI): domain Bacteria; kingdom Pseudomonadati; phylum Pseudomonadota; class Gammaproteobacteria; order Moraxellales; family Moraxellaceae; genus Acinetobacter; species Acinetobacter sp. RF15B. The sequence goes on from NZ_VLSR01000024.1 coordinate 28,429, forward strand.
AGACGAGCTAAGCCAATCCCTTCGTTTGGAATTTGTGCAAAGTCAAATGCCCGATCCGGGTTACCGACATTCATCATGATTTTGAACGGCAGTTTTGGCATTGATTCGATAGAGTTGGTTTGAATTTCGAAATCAAGTGCGCCTTCATAAATGAAACCAGTATCACCTTCTGCACATGATACCGTCACTTCCTGACCATCTGTCAGAACTTCGGTAGCATTACCACAGCCGACAATCGCTGGAACGCCAAGTTCACGAGCAATAATAGCCGCATGACAGGTACGACCACCACGATTCGTCACAATAGCAGCAGCACGCTTCATCACTGGTTCCCAGTCCGGGTCAGTCATGTCAGATACAAGTACGTCACCATCTTGTACTTTGTCCATCTCTTTAATAGAGGTCACGATACGGACTTTACCAGAACCGATGCGTTGACCGATTGAACGGCCTTCACAAATTACGGTGCCACGTTGTTTTAACAGGTAGCGCTCCATTGTACCAACGTTTTCACGGCTCTTTACAGTCTCAGGGCGTGCTTGAACAATGTAAATTTTACCGTCATCACCGTCTTTCGCCCATTCAATATCCATTGGTGAGCCATAGTGATTTTCAATGATGATTGCTTGTTTAGCAAGTTCTTGAAGTTCTTGATCATTCAGTGCGAACTGTTGACGATCTGCTTTTTCTACATCCACAACAACTACAGACTTACCTGCAGCACCTTCCTCACCGTAGATCATTTTTTGGTGTTTAGAACCTAGGTTGCGGCGTAAAATCGCGTGTCGACCAGCATTGAGAAGAGGCTTGGAGACATAGAATTCATCCGGGTTAACCGCACCCTGTACTACCATTTCACCCAGGCCATAAGATGCAGTGATAAATACCGCATCACGGAAACCAGATTCTGTATCCAGCGTAAACATTACACCGGCAGCACCTGTTTCAGAGCGAACCATGCGTTGTACACCTGCAGAAAGGGCAACCACGTCATGGGCAAAATTTTGGTGTACACGATAAGAAATTGCGCGGTCGTTGTACAAAGAGGCGAACACTTCTTTAATTGCGATCAGCACGTTGTCAATGCCGCGAATGTTCAAGAAGGTTTCTTGCTGGCCTGCAAAAGATGCATCGGGTAAATCCTCTGCGGTCGCAGATGAACGAACGGCAACCGCGATGTCAGGGTTGCCGTTTGAAAGCTCTGCAAAAGCTGTACGAATTTCTTTTTCTAATTCCGCTGTAAGTGGAGTATCCACAATCCATTGGCGAATTTTTGCGCCAGTTTCAGCCAGAGCATTTACATCATCTACATTCAGTGCTGCAAGCTCTGCATTAATTTTAGCGTTTAGGCCACTTTGCTCGAGGAATTCACGATAGGCATTTGCAGTTGTTGCAAAACCACCTGGCACTGATACACCAGCATTTGATAAATGGCTGATCATTTCACCTAGTGATGAGTTTTTCCCACCAACAAGCTCAACGTCGTGCTTCCCTAATTTTTCAAGACCAATTACGCGCGCTTCCAAAGTTGTTACTCCACTTTTGCAGTATTAATCACTATCTTGGCATGAGAGTATAGCAAATCGTCTAGGTTTTTGATTTTACTAAGCGACAGTCATGTAAGATCGGTTTACTATAAAGATTATATAGCACTAAGACAAATGTTTGAGGAGAATTTTAATGTCAGAAGGTAAACAAATTCAGCGTAGTGTTTTCTTTATTTCAGATGGTACTGCCATCACCGCTGAAACGCTTGGCCACTCGCTGTTAGCGCAGTTTCCACATGTAAAATTTGACATTCATATTATCCCTTACATTAGCTCTGAAGAAGCCGCTACAAGTGTGGTGGCAGAGATCAATGCAAGAGCTCAAATAGACGGTGAAAAACCTCTGGTATTTGATACTTTGGTTGATCCTTATGTGCGCGATATTATTAATACAGCAAATGCGGTAAATCTTGATGTATTTGAAGGACTTATTAGTAAATTGGCTGATGAGTTAGGCACGATTCCTACGACTTTAGTCGGTCAGACTCATGCGGTTACAGATTCTGAATCTTATAAGGCCCGTATTGATGCAGTTCATTTTGCACTCGATAATGATGATGGCGCACGTACCCGCCATTATGATAAAGCTGATTTGATCCTGATTGGTGTGTCACGTTCGGGTAAAACACCCACCTCCATTTATCTGTCTTTACAGTTTGGAATTCGTGTGGCCAACTATCCATTGACTGAGGAAGACCTGGATGACAATCGCCTGCCAGCAGTACTCAGACCGCATAAGAACAAGCTTTTCGGCCTGATGATTGATGCAGACCGTCTGGTGGCAATCCGTACCGAACGTAAAGCCAATAGCCGCTATGCAAGTTTTAGTCAGTGCCAGATGGAGCTGCGTGCGATTGAAGGGATCTATATTTCAGAAGGCATTAAATACCTGAATGTCTCGGAAATGTCGATTGAAGAGATTTCCACCCGTGTGCTACAGATGACAGGTCTCAAGCGTCGTATCGGTTGAAAAATATCCAGGACCAAGCCTTAGCTTGGTCTTGATTTATAGATAAAAATAAACAAATCTTCCAAATTTATAGAAATAAAATATGAGAATTATAATTACAGAAAATGTTTACAATCACATTGAGAAATAAAAGAGCTGAATCATTATTAATTCTGGTTACTTAAGCAGCTTAATTCTCATTGCTGAGGTGGCTTAGAGGGTCTTAAAAGTCATCGAAGCTTATGTAAATGACTATTGTGCATCATGTTCTGGTAAATAAGTATGCACAATAACTTCGACTTGATGCTGATCTCCATTAATACAATAGAGAACATTGCCTGTAATTTTCAGGATTGGCCAAGTAATGAGCTGGCAGTTTTCACGCTGTAGCGCGACATAATAATCATCGGACTTTAAGTACACTTTGGGCGGCGTTGCCAGATTAGGCATTAACTGACGTCTTAACCAGACATTGGCGACTTGATTTTCCAGATAGCGCAGTGAAAGTATGCTTTTAACCCGGTTATTGAACAGGCGTCTATTTTTGCTGATTAAAGGATGGTGAAACATGCGCTGCAAGCTACGGGTAGAGCAAGGCAAGATAAATTGCGGACTAATCTGGAAAACTTTAACGGATTGAGCTTGCTGAGTGAGCCGGTCAAGCTGACTGACCGTAAACTGATCGGTTCCGATAATCGCAATGTGTTTTCCTGCACAATCAAATTCAGCCAGTTTGGAAGAAGCAAGTTGAACTCCCGTAAATTGCTGAAAACACTCAGCCCGATTTTCAAAAATACCGATGTGTGTATCCTGCTTGCTGGACATTTGTGTTCCTTGAAATTATTTATTAATTGGTTTTATTTTGAATAGATATAAACAAAATTGTGGAACAATAAAAGCAGAAAATTTAACTTAGGCAGTCATCTAATTTATAGAAACAGAGATTTGATTTCTACTAAAGCATAGAAAGAGAGATCGCGTAAAAAGCTATTTTAAAAAGAAAAAACTTGCATCGGTGGTATGCAAGCAGTTCTTCTGCTCACGCGTGAGGATGAGCAGAATATTTCAACTTCTAATTGAGGAGTTTTATTGCCCATTCTTGATATGCATGAGCAAATCAAAGTTATGCAGGCGCTTGTCTGTATCATAAATATCACAAGTAAAAATAAACTCATCAACCTCATATTTTTCCAAGAGTAATTCTAGGCCCTGTTTTACCGTAGCTTTAGAACCTACTTGCGCCATGCCAAAGAAGTTATCTACGGACATTTTTTCAGGGGCTGACCACAGGCCTTCCATCGAATTAACAGGGGCTTTTAGTTTCAGGCTTTGACCACGAATCAGCGCCAATACTCGCTGATAAGCACTGGTGGCCAGATAGTGAGCTTCTTCATCTGTGTCAGCCACACAGGTGGGTACACCCATCGACACATAAGGGCGGTCCAGATATTCAGAGGGTTCAAAGTTGTCACGATATAATTGAATGGCCTGGCCCAGCATACGTGGGGCAAAGTGCGAAGCAAAAGAATAGGGTAGACCGAGTTTTGCTGCCAGTTGTGCACTAAACAGGCTCGAACCTAATAACCACACAGGTACGTGTGTGCTTTGGCCTGGAGTTGCCACAATGCGTTGGCCTGGAATCGGATCTTTAAAGTATTGCAGAATTTCTAAAACATCCTGCGGGAACTGATCTTCAGTTTCCTGACGGCCACGACGCAAAGCACGCATGGTCATTTGATCTGTTCCGGGTGCGCGGCCCAGCCCCAGCTCAATGCGCCCCGGATATAAGGTAGCCAGAGTACCGAATTGTTCAGCTACTATAAGTGGTGCATGGTTGGGCAGCATAATTCCGCCTGAACCCAACTTGAGAGTCTGGGTGTTTGCCAGTAAATAGCCTAAGAGAACAGCCGTGGCCGAACTGGCGATGCCGTCCATATTATGATGCTCTGCCAGCCACATCCGGTGATAACCCAGTTTTTCAGCGGTCTGTGCTAACTCTAAAGCATGTTGCAAGGAAAATTGAATGCTTTTGTCGTCTCGAACCGGCACCAGTTCAAGAATAGAAAATTGAATATCTGCGAGTGTGCGCATGATCAATCCAAATAAAAAATAATTGTAGACAGCATACGATTTTAGGCCGGTTTTGTATATCGATAAAAAACGATATAAATACAAAAGCATAAAAAAAGCATCCGAAGATGCTTGAAGGGTAAAACAGAAAAGAAGAGTAAATTAACGGCGTTTGCCATTTTTATAATGACCTAAATGGCGGCCATTATCGTGACGATTGTTATAGCGATAATCATTGTAGCGATAGCCATTTGAATTATAACGGCGATCATTACGGTCATCATAGCGGCGGTCCTCACTCACTTTCTTGCCCAGTACTGAACCACCAGCAGAGCCTAAAGCTGCACCAATCAAGCCGCCATTGCTGCCTCCCATGTTATTGCCTACTGCATAACCGGCACCACCACCCAGTGCTCCACCAATAATTGCACCATTACGATCACGTTTATTGGCTGAAACTGCTGCGCCTGCACCACCGCCAATGGCTGAACCAATGGTTGCGCCAGTTTGGCCACCTAGCTGTTTGCCTACGGCAGCACCGGCCACTCCACCCAGAGCAGAAGCAAGAGCAGTATTGGTTGAATTGCCGGCATTGGCTGCTGTCATACCCATGGCTGAGGTTGCAATAACAGCAATTATTAAATTCTTATAGTTCATGAGTACACCTATAAAATATCTGGATCTAATTTGTATAACTTATAAGTTAAGGCAGTAAATTTGAGTGAGCATGAAGGCAATGTTATAAAACTGTATGGGTTTTATCCTTTATTTATTCATAATCTTAGAAGGTATTAAAAAGCATACTAAAAAAAGCACCCGAAGGTGCTTGTTAAATATCGTGGGTTTAAAACTTAGTGATGGCGATGACGTTTTTTCCAGTGTTTAGAGCGTTTTTCCGCAGCACGATCAGCAGCTTTGTCCTTAGAAATTTTGTTACCCAGTGCTGCACCACCAGCAGCACCTAATGCTGAACCGATATAACCGCCATTTGTGCCGCCCATGTTTTTACCTACGGTATAGCCTGCGCCACCACCCAATGCACCACCGATTGCAGATTCGGTGCGGTTACGCTTGTTGCTCGCGACTGCAGCGCCACCTGCACCGCCCAGTACGGCGCCAATGGTTGCACCTGTATTACCACCCATATTTTTACCCACTGCCGTACCCGCAACGCTGCCTAAAGCACTGGCTGCTGCAACACGTGCAGTACTGTCGGCATGTGCATTAACAGTCATCATTGAGCCGGCAGCAAGTGCTGCACTCATTAAAATTGCATTGAGTTTCATGTCCAACTCCATGTCCCTACAGGACTATAATTAATTTCGATGCGCAAAATGTAACAAATCATTCGTAAAAAAATGTGAAGATCAATCTCCATATTTGCTGGCTTTGTTGGGCAAATTGTAAAATGAGCGAAGAATAAGAATGCAATCGCTTATAAAAAACCAAGCACGAGTATTTTGATCATATTGGTTAACAAATCTGAGGATCGTACAAATCTGCTAGGCGGACTTACTCAATAATGATGTTCATTAACCCAGAGAATCGTTAAACTAGGCGCAATTTTTTGATTTCGCTGTGCTAAATGAGTTTTAGTTGCAGCCTATGTTTGAGATTTTTTAGAAAATGAAAGAATCGTTACGTTTACGATTAGACCAACTCTCTGACCGCCACGAAGAACTGACTGCATTATTGGCTGATGCAGAAGTCATTTCAGATAACAAACGCTTCCGTCAATTGTCTCGCGAGCATAATGACTTGACCGAGATTAGTGAAGTCTGGAGCAGATACAAACAGGCGGAAGAAGATATTGAAACTGCGCAAGCAATGTTATCCGATCCTGACTTTAAGGAAATGGCACAGGAAGAGATCAAGGAAAATAAAGCCCTGACTGAGCAGCTGGAAGCTGATTTGAATATCCTGATGATTCCGAAAGACCCGAATGATGCAAACTCGGCTTATCTGGAGATTCGTGCCGGAACGGGTGGGGATGAAGCGGCGATTTTCTCGGGCGATTTGTTCCGTATGTATAGTCGGTTCGCAGAAACGCAGGGCTGGCGTATCGAGATACTTTCTGAAAACGAAGGCGAGCATGGCGGTTATAAAGAAGTCATTTGTCTTGTAAAAGGTGAAGGTGTCTTTGGCCGCCTGAAATTTGAAAGTGGCGCGCACCGGGTACAGCGTGTACCCGCGACCGAGTCTCAGGGCCGTGTGCATACTTCCGCCTGTACGGTGGCAATTCTGCCAGAAATTGATGTAGATACGACTGTGGATATTAATCCGGCAGATTTACGTATTGATACTTACCGTGCTTCGGGTGCCGGTGGTCAGCACGTGAACAAAACGGATTCTGCGGTACGTATTACCCACCTTCCAACGGGAACTGTGGTGGAATGTCAGGAAGAACGTTCACAGCATAAGAACAAAGCCAAGGCAATGGCGCTGCTGGCATCACGTCTGGAAAATGCCAAACGTGCTGCGGCTGATGCAGCGACTTCGGAAATGCGCCGTGACCTGGTGGGTTCGGGTGACCGTTCTGAGCGTATCCGTACTTATAACTATCCGCAAGGCCGTATGACAGATCACCGCATTAACCTGACTTTATATAAGCTGGATGCCGTGATGGAAGGTGATCTGACCGAGCTGCTCGATAGCTTGCAGCGCGAATATCAGGCTGATCAGCTTGCAATGCTGGCACAGCAGAATGGTGGCTAATGAATATTTTAGAAGCACTGGCCTTACGCGGCGAAGCTGAAAGTTATGAGCGTCAGGAAAATGCCTGGCTGTTAGAGCACATTACCAAGATTGATTCTTTTGATTTGATAATGAAGAAAGAGCAGCAGCTGACAGCAGAACAGGAGCTGGCTTATATTGAAGGTTTGGCACGTATTGCAGCGGGTGAGCCTTTGGCCTATGTCACCGGTTCGCAGCCTTTCTGGACACTGGATCTGAAAGTGACTCCAGATACTCTAGTGCCGCGTCCAGATACAGAAGTGCTGGTCGAAACTGTCCTGAAACTGGAGCTGCCAGAAGATACACGTCTGGTCGATTTAGGTACAGGAACAGGGGCGATTGCCTTATCTCTTGCATCTGAACGTCCTCAATGGGCAGTGACGGCTACAGATATTTATGAACCCACACTGGAAGTCGCCAAATATAATGCTGAAAAGCATGATTTAAATCATGTGCAGTTTGTACTGGGTTCATGGCTAAAACCATTAGGCCGCCAGTTTTTTGATGTGATCGTATCTAACCCGCCGTACATTGATGCCGATGATGAGCACATGCCAGATCTGGCGACTGAACCAGAACGTGCGCTGGTTGCGGACAAACATGGTCTGGCTGATATTGAAATGATTATTCTGCAAGCTAAAAAGCATCTTGCGGTGAATGGCTGGGTGGTACTGGAACATGGCTATGATCAGGGGGAGGCAGTACGTCAGCTGTTTACTCAGGCCGGTTATAAGCAGGTACGTACCCTGAAGGATTATGGTGGAAATGACCGCGTAACACTGGGGCAGTGGCCACATTAATCACTCATCCATGCGGGTTCTTATTGACTTAGATTAGCATTTGAAGTGCAACACCATGTTGTTGCCATAATACCTGACTCGGACTTTTAAAGCCGAGTCTTTTTCTTGGACGATGATTCAAGCGCTGAGTAATTTCTGCAATATATGCATCCGTATAGTCATTCAAGTCACTGCCTTTTCTAATATATTGTCTGATCAATCCATTCGTATTTTCATTTGTTCCACGCTGCCAGGCGCTATAGGGATCAGCGAAATACCAGTCGACATCTAATT
>NZ_VLSR01000025.1:0-26833 GCF_007558235.1 Acinetobacter sp. RF15B
ATTTGCGAGATTAAAACATTTCCGTGCTATTGCTACCCGATTTGATAAGCTTGCACGAAATTATCAGTCTATGATTTACATTGCTTGCATGTTTATTTGGTGTAAAGCCAAATGAGGACACGCCCTAGTTTAATCACATAAAAATTAACATATTTCAATTTAAGCCATACAGATTTTGCTGCACATTGTTAAGAACATATGCTAAGTTAAAAATAACTAAGAAAATTTTATTATAATGAGAGGGGCTAAACATGAAACGTGTCATTGCCTGCATAGATTCCTCACCCTGTACCAATGCCTTGGCCGATGCTGCCGCCTGGATTGCCAGAAAGACCGGACGTGAGCTGGTGCTGTTACAGGTCGTGGACTATTATCCGGCCAGTTATCATCTGGGGGAAATCAGTGGGGTCATTGGCTTTGAAAGTAATGCGATGTTGCTTAAAGAACTGGCGGAGCTAGAACAAAAACAAAGTGAGATTGCACTTAACTATAGTAATAATTTACTTCAGCATATCTCTGACCGTATTTTTAAGGAATATAGCATTCCGACTACGCATATTCAGGAAAAAGGGGATTTTCTGGAACAGAGCTTTCAGATTTTACGACCTGATGATATTGCCGTAATCGGATTAATTGGAGAACGTTCTGCCGAAAAAAATAAACCCGTTGGCACCAACGTGGAAAACTTTATCCGTGGCGCCAATTGTACGGTCATGACGGTAGGAGAGCAATTCAAGCCACCTACACGTTTTATCTTTGCTTATGAATACTCTCCAACCTGCCTTAAAATGATGAAACGGGTTGCAGAAAGTGATTTGTTACGTCAGCTAGAGTGCCATTTATTATATATTGGGGATCATGTGGAGGTTCTGAATGAACCTCTGCAATATTTAACTCAGGCTGGACTCGAAGTGATTCCGAAATACCGTTATGGAGAGGTGGCTGAAAATATTTTGTCCTATCAGCAGGAGCAGGGCATCCAGCTGATTGTACTGGGCGCATTTAGTCATAGCAAAATTCATCAGTTTTTCCTGGGAAGTATTGCCACCACAATTTTCCGTAATTCAAAAGTGCCTTTACTGGTCGTCAAGTAAGCAAGAGGGTAAACATAAGACAGAATTTAATCACCAGATTATTTGTTACAGATTGATTTAAAAATAACCAGAGTTATCCTCATAAATTGTGGATAACTCTGTGGTTATATTTTATAAAACCATGTTATTTATAGAAAATATATTGTCGGTTGATTTTTGTGCGTAAGCTTTTATTTCACAATCGCGAGTGCAAAACCATCATGTCCTTTACTGCCTACTGTCTGTAAAGCGGTACAAGACAGAATTTTGGGATGATTTTCCATGGCTTGGAACATTTCCCGAATACCTTCAATACTGGGCTTTTTATTCTCCGGATTAATAATCTCGCCGGCACGAATTACATTGTCCAGAAAGATGATAGTACCGGAACGTGACAGCTTTAAGCTGAGTTCCAGATATTCAGGATAACTTTGTTTATCGGCATCAATAAAAATAAAGTCAAAGGCTTCAGTATCTTCAGGTAATGCCCTCAGGACATCTGCTGCACGGCCACACTTAAGCTCGACTGTTGGTTTAAGCTGGGCACGGTCAATATTTTCCTGGCCCATAGCGGCATGAGTATCTCGTCCTTCAATGGTCAGGATATACCCATCTTTAGGCAGGGCACGCGCCAGCCACATGGTGCTATAGGCAGCAAAAGTTCCCAATTCTAATACCCGTTTGCAGTGGTTCATCTGAATCAGCATTTGCAGGAGCATGCCTTGATTAGGTGCAACTGCAAGATGGTCTGGGAAGCCATGTGCGGCGGTATTTTCAAGCGTCTGGGTCAGGATCGGATCTTCAGGGATTAAATGTGAATCAATGTAACCGTCAATATCTGTCCACATTTGTTGCATAGTATGAGCACCTTTGTTGCGATGGGTGCATTTTAAACTTTTCGCGGCATAGCGCAATTTATTGTTCAATAATTGTATGATTTTTACACTATACAAAGCCACTACTATGCCTTGTATAGCAGAAGTAATGTATTAGTAATTACACATTGAAGAGTTGCGGGTCAGATCAGGACCCCAGGTGCGATAACCCTGAGTATCAATATGAATCTGGCCGGAGGCATATAATCCCAAGCCCATATTCAGGCTTTGACCATGCTGGTTCCAGAATTGACACAATTTAAATTTGGTATTTTCAATATAAGTATAGTCTTGGGCTTGCGGATATTCCGGTCCGATTCTGAAATCAATCGCTGAGTTAAACAGATGTCGGGAAGAATTGGCGCCACCTGCACACCGGTTTAAAGGTAGGTCGCGATAAACTGAAGTCACTTCAAAATCTGTCAGTACATTGGCTGCGACCAGATATTTAAATACTCGTAAAGTCGGTACCTGATTGGCCCATAATTCACGACTTGGAATCATGTATTGTGAGCGGCCGCACTTGGCCCAATCGCGTGCTGTTCGCATCAGCTCGAAACTTGGAATGATATTACCCACCCCATGACGCTCCAGATAAACCTCATATTCACGTACACGTGACAGATTGTCGAGTGCTGAAACCCAGTGTGTATAAACATAAGGAACGGTTTTAGACCGTGCTTTGCGATCGTATTGAACCCGTTCTTGTGGAATATAAATCCGTTTTCCATCTGCAGGGCTTACACGACCGGGTTGTTTTGTGGTCGCACAACCCACAAATATCAGCGGGATTAGGCATAGACCTAAAAGTCCCTTTGAAAATTGCTTCATTTAAAGAAATACAAGTGTTTATAAAATAGCGCTATTCTAGACTAAATATGCGGAGAAAATTGGAGAATATTGCAATGAAATGTGTGTTATGAGTATAAAAAAAAGATCAGTATGTACTGATCTTTTTTAAAATACGCTAAATTACTTTTCAAGATATTGTAATTTATCAGGTTTACCGTTCCATTCTTCACGGTCAGCAGGCTGGTCACCGATTTGAGTGATATTTGGCCATGTTTGTGAAAGTTCAGCGTTTAATTCGATAAACACTTCTTGGCCTTCTGGTAATTCATCTTCGGAGAAAATTGCATTGGCAGGACATTCAGGTTCACATAACGCACAGTCGATACATTCGTCTGGATTAATTACAAGGAAGTTAGGGCCTTCATAAAAACAGTCTACAGGGCAAACTTCCACACAGTCTTGATATTTACATTTAATACAATTTTCAGTGACAACGAAGGTCATGGCGACAGCTACCTAAAAAATATGGTTCTAATTACGAATGCTGTATTTTAGGCAAAAACGGAGGGAACTAACAATTCCTTTTATTGATATTTGTTATAGATAGGGCTGTTAAATTTGAAAAAAATTAAATTATACGGATAAATGGCTAAAAATGAGGAAACTCATGGCCAGAACCCTAGAAAAATCAGGGTTCTGGCAAAGAGATTAGCCTGGTTGTTTCATCAGATCTTTTAAAGCATACAATTGTTGTAGCGCCTCCCGTGGACTCAGATTGTCAATATCCAGATCTTCCAGCAGCTCCAGCGCTGGCGACGTTTTTTCAACCTCAATGATCTTTTCCACGATTTCAGGTTCGGAAAACAGATCATGCTGTGGACTGAAAGGTTTCACCTGATGCTGCTTTTCCAGAGCTTTCAGACGATTTTGTGCTTCTTTAATGACTGCCGCAGGAATGCCAGCCAGTTTGGCAACCTGCAAGCCGTGACTCTGACTGGCCGGACCATGTTGAACTTTGTGCAGTAAAATCAGATTGCCATTCAGTTCTTTGGCAGTAACATGGTAATTGTCGATACCTTTTTCCCGGTCGAGTTCGGTCAGTTCGAAATAGTGCGTCGCGAATAAGCACAAGCATTGAATGCGCTTGGTCAGATCTAGCACACAAGCCCAGGCTAATGACAAACCGTCATAAGTACTGGTACCGCGACCGACTTCATCCATCAGAACCAGTGACTGGCTGGTGGCATGATGTAAAATCTGCGAAGTTTCAGTCATTTCCACCATAAAAGTTGATTTGCCAGTAGAAAGGTCATCTGCAGAGCCAATTCGGGTGAAAATCCGGTCAATCGGACCAAGTACGGCCGATTGCGCGGGCACATAACTACCGCAGTAGGCCAGCAAGGCAATCAGGGCAGTCTGGCGCATAAAGGTCGATTTACCCCCCATGTTTGGACCGGTAATAATCGCCATGCGATGTGCGTAATCGAGCTGGGTATCATTCGGGGTGAAGGCAGTTTTGCTTAAAGCTTCAACCACAGGATGGCGCCCAGCAATGATTTTAACACCAGTTTCAGGACTGAATGTCGGTCGTGACCAGTTACGCAGTCGTGCCTGATAGGCAAAGTTTGCCAGCAGATCAATCTGGGCAATAGCACTGCTCATCATCTGTAAGTTGCCAATATCTTGCCGTAGTTCATCCAGAAGCATTTCAAACAGCATTTTTTCGCGGGCAAGCGCACGAGATTCGCTAGACAGTACCTTATCTTCAAAAGACTTTAATTCTGGCGTGATATAACGTTCGGCATTTTTCAGGGTCTGACGGCGGATATAATGTTCAGGGGCCTGTTCTGCCTGCGAACGATTCAGCTCAATATAATAGCCGCTCACTCTGTTGTAACCGATTTTCAAGTTGGGAATACCGCTTTGTTCGCGCTCCCTGATTTCCAGATCAATCAGGAATTGACCAGCATGGTCCCGAATTTTACGCAATTCATCCAGCTCGCTGTCAAAGCCTTCCGCAATGACATTGCCATCACGCAGTAACACAGGCGGATTCTCTACGATCGCAGACATAAGCCGCTGATGCAGCCCATGAAAATCCCCAAGCTCTTGATTTAGCTGTTGTAACAAGAAGGATTGTGGTTGGCTGATTGCCGGTTGCAGGGCATGTCTTAAAAATGGGATTTGTGCACAGGCCTGGCGCAGTTGGACCAGATCGCGTGGACGGGCACTGCCTAAGGCAATCCGGCTTAACACACGCTCAATATCACTGATTTCTTTTAATATCAGGCGTACAGGGGTTTCATGAAAACCGTCCAGCAAGGCCTGTGTGGCATCCAGTCGCTCATCTAAAACCGCCGTATCTCGTAAAGGCTGCATCAGGGTGCGGCTAAGTAGGCGACCCCCCATCGCCGTCTGGCAGTCATTGATCAGTTGAAACAGTGAAGTACCATGGTCAAAAAGCGGTTCAATCAGTTCCAGATTACGACGGGTGACAGGGTCAAGTGCAATAAAGTCCGAGCTTTGTTCCAGCTGAATCGTGCGGATATGCGGTAAAGCCGTTTTCTGGGTTTCTTTGGCATAGTGAATTAAAGCAGCGGCGGCGGCTTTGGCCAAAGGCAAGTGATCAATGCCAAATCCTGAAAGGGTGCTGACCGCAAACTGGTCACACAAAGTTTTTTGAGCATTGTTCAGGTTGAAGTCAACATTCGGGCGTTTGGTCACCGGCACATCAAGCTGTTTTTTAAGTTGCTCAATGATCTCTGGATCTGCAATATTTTCATCTAAAACAATTTCGCTTGGCATCAAGCGTGCCAGTTCAATGGCCAGCTGGTTAAGGTCATAGTCCTGCTGCTGGACTTTAAAGAGACCTGCACTCAGATCTAAGAGTGCAATCCCGATCTGCTGTTGCTGAATACATAAGGCGACCAGATTGGAAGATTGGTGAGCGCCTAAGAGAGCATCATCCGTTAAGGTACCCGGGGTAATAATACGTACCACACCACGCTCGACCGGTCCTTTACCTGTAACTTCACCGATCTGCTCGCAGATCACCACAGTTTCGCCTTTTTTTACCAGACGGGCCAGATAACCCTCGGCTGCATGAAAAGGTACGCCAGCCATTGGAATCGGCTGGCCATTGGCTTTACCGCGATGAGTCAGGGTAATACCTAAAATTTTTGCAGCCTTATGGGCATCTTCAAAAAACAGTTCATAGAAGTCACCCATCCGATAAAACATCAATGAGTGTGGATGTTGCATTTTGACCGACATGTACTGCTGCATCATCGGTGTAAGCGTGGATAGGTCAGGGATTATATTTTCTGTTTTCACCTTATTTAGCACCCTTAAATCTATTAATATTTACAATAAATTGCATAAAAAAATCCTGACAAATCCCGTTAAATCTTTTTGAAACCTGATTAATCTAATCAGTAAGTGTACCTTCTCAGGGTTCAAGTTTCTAATACCAAGCATTAGATAGCGGATGTTTGAGCTTCTGAGCAGGATTCTAGCAAAAACTGCGTTGTAAGTTCTAAGAGGATTTTTAGGTGAGTGAAAAAGAAACGTAATTAACAATCTGCTGCGATTGCCTCATAGTAACCGAGTCAATATACATACCCAGGCAACAGAATTTTTGTGGCCAATTAAATTTTATTTTTTGAATAGCGAATAGCCGCGGACTATAGTGAGGTTATTAATTTATAATCTTAAATGCGGTTGGAATTGTCTCAGCGCATGATTGAAATAATTAAAAATAAAAGATTATAGTGCCTGAAATAGCATAAAAAATGGAGCTATTTAGCTCCATCTTTAAATTGATTTCGTACTTAAAGTGCAGCTTTAATTTTTTCAGCAAGCGCCTTGATTTTCTCTTGATCACCCATCTGTGCAGCATGTTTGCCCAGGTTATGCAGAGAAGTCGGTACGAGATGGAAATGCACATGTGGTACGGTCTGACCTGCGGCTGCACCTGATAACTGCATCAAGACAATTCCATCTACGCCTAAACCTTTCTCAATAGCTTTCGCAATTTTCTGTACGATCTGAATAGTATAGGCTGCTGTTTCTGCCGGCAGATCCAGCAGCGTTATTGCTGGTGTTTTGGGAATGATCAGGGTATGACCATCTGCCTGAGGCATAATGTCCATGAATGCAAGAACCTGGTCATCTTCATACACTTTAATGGCAGGAAGCTCACCACGTAAAATTTGTGCAAAAATATTCTGATCATCATAAGTCATAGTTACATTCCTTGAAATTATTGAAACTGTATTATTTACAGTTCAATTCTTTCTGACGTTCCTTGATCGCGTCAAGCCGTTGTTGCTCTTTTTCAGAGAATTTTGGCTTGGTGGTATAGCAATTGTCATTACCAAACTTGGCCTTGGCTTCAGGATCTTTAAAACAGAAGCCTTTAGATGCATAAATGACATCATGATCATTTTTCAGTTTTTTGCATTCCTGTTCAGATGCAAGTACCGATGTTGAAGCCCCAAACAATGTTGCAAAACCTACTAATGCTGCAACAGATAATTTTTTCATAGCAATTTCCTCTAGCTTATTCACTCAGTGTGACTGCTTTATAGTCACAATATGTGGTTTTATTATCATTATTCAATGGCGAGATATTACTCAATGGTAATTTTACTCCATGATTCATACATTTTCACGGCAGTTGAAAAATCACTATTTTTATCTGATAGGCTGTTTGCCGCCTGAATCAGATTCTGTGCCAGTGCCAGAACAGGTACTGAAAGTTTGGCTTCTTGCGCCAGATCTATGGCAATGCCTGTGTCTTTGGCTAATAAAGGCAGAGCAAAGGTCAGCGGGAAACTGCGATTTAAAATACGCTGTGGAATCACGGTTTCAGTCACCATACTTTTACCGCTCGATGCATTAATACAATCCAGTGCTTCACTCAGATTAACACGGTGTGCTTTTAAGGTGGTCAAGCCTTCGGCCGCTGCGCAAAGGTGAGCGGCCATTAACATATTATTCACCGCTTTGACTGCAAAACCAGAGCCGGATTCCCCGACATGCTTGATTAGCTTGCCAAAAGCCTGCATGGCTGGCAGAGCTTTTTCAAAGCCTTGGGCATCACCGCCGACCATCACGGTTAACGTGGCATTTTCAGCGCCAATCGTCTGGCCGCTTACCGGCGCATCCAGAAAAATAACGCCCTGATCACTCAGTTGAGTGACCAGTTTACGGGCGGATTCAGGCACACCACTGGTACAATCTACCCAGATAGAACCTGCTTTAAGCGGCAGGTCTTTTAAGAGATGTTCAACATCCGCACTGGTGGGGAGGCAGGAGAAAATAATATCAGCCTGAACAGCCTGCTCCAGAGCAACCGCCTGTGTAGCATATTCAGCGGCATGTTGTTCAGCCTTGGCAAAAGTCCGGTTCCAGACATAGACCGTATCGAAATGCTTGGGCAGATGCGCTGCCATACGATAACCCATTGCACCCAAACCAATAAAAGCCACTGACTGAATCATGTTTATCCTCTGAATATTCTTTCTGATTTAAAGCTAATTTTAAAAAACTCTGGATCCCCGAGCGGTCAGGCATTAAGTCGTGTGGAGCGGTGTGCCAGCCAAGCGGTTAATTTAGGCCAGAATGTATTGGCCGCTTTCTGGTTAGACATCAGCCCCAAATGGCCCCCTGGGATAAGAGTAAACGTCTTATCGGTACTGCTTGTCAATTCCATCAAAGGCTTAGCTGAGTGCTTGGTGACAATCTGGTCGGTTTGGCCTGCGCCTACCAATAAGGAGCAGTTGATATTTTTCAGGTCGATGGTTTGCCCCTTTAAAGTCATAGAGCCTTCTTTCAGAGGATTCTGTAACCATAAATTCAGCACCATGTCCTGATTGATTCCACCTGGATAATCAATCATTTTGTTGAGAAAATTGCCCATGGTGGCATGTTCATAGACATCTTCTACATTTTCCAGATTCAGTAAAAACTGCTTCTGGCTTTTAAACCAGCCAACAGGGTCCAGTAATTTAAAGCCAAGCGCATTGAGGACTCCCGGTGAATGGATATAGAGTTTTGGAATCAGGCCTTGATAGAGGGTATGTTGCAAGTTTTTATTTTTAGAAATTAACTGATTGGCGCTCCTAAACAGTTTACCAATACGACCAGAAGCATAGCTGTCAATCGGGCTGCCGAGTATGATCAGATTTTTAACATGTTCGGGTGAATGCAGGGCAGTATAGAGCGTGACAAAAATTCCGGCCATACTCCAGCCATGCAGCGAAATAAACTGGCTGCCAGAATGAGCGCAAATGCGCTCAATTGCTTGCGGAATTGCGCCGTCAACAAAGGATAGGAAATTTAAATGGCGATGTTTATAGCGAAAACGTTTCCATTCCACCAAATACACCTCAAAGCCACTATGCTGAAAATGTTTGACTAGGGAGCGATAAGGATAAAGGTCGTAAATATCCATATTGATTGCAAGTGGCGCGATAAAGACCAGTGGCTCACGATATTTCTTGTCAGGAGAGGCATAATAACGAATCTTGCAGAATTCAGTGGCGGCAATATATTCAAAAGGTGTTTTTTGCGAAAGAATCAGGGTAGATGAATTAAACAGACGCGTATTCAGATGTTTTAATTTTTTCCGCTGGCGCTGAATATTTTGTTTTAATTGAATCATGTAAATAAATTATCCGTATTCGGGAAGATTTGATCGAAGTCTAAGCAATATTTGCTTATTATACCTTGACCTGAAATAGCTTAGGCGCTCAAAATGTTGGCAAATTTTTACAAAAGGCAGTCCCTTGGACTGGGGTAAAGTGATGAGCCAGCAAGATGATATTTCCTACCAGTTAGAAACCTTAGCCATTCGTACCGGTCATACCCGTAGTTTTGAAGGCGAGCACGGCGAACCGATTTTTCTAACATCTTCATTTGTCTATGAGAATGCGGCCGAAGCGGCAGCAAAATTTTCAGGCCAGGAACCGGGCAATATCTACTCCCGCTTTACCAATCCAACTGTGGCCACTTTTGAAAAACGTCTGGCTGCACTCGAAGGTGCAGAGCGCGCCGTTGCTACCAGTTCAGGTATGGCAGCCATAATGGCTGTGGCAATGGCTTTTTTAAAAGCAGGCGATCATGTGATCTGTTCACGTGCAGTATTTGGCTCGACTGTATCTTTGTTTGAAAAATACGTGGCTAAATTTGGCGTGGCTGTGGATTTCGTCGACCTGCATGATATAGCGGCCTGGAACAATGCTATTAAGCCACAAACCAGACTGCTCTTTGTTGAATCTCCATCAAATCCTTTGGCAGAAGTGGCGGATATTCAGGCGCTAGCAGATATTGCGCATGCAAATGATGCCTTGCTAGCAATTGATAACAGCTTCTGTACGCCTGTATTACAACAACCCATCAAATTTGGTGCAGACTTGGTGGTGTATTCTGCGACTAAATATCTGGATGGTCAGGGGCGTGCTCTGGGCGGTGCAGTTGTGGGGGACAATAAGCTGCTTGAAGAGGTTTTCGGTTATGTACGCACGACGGGCCCATCTATGAGTCCGTTTAATGCTTGGGTCTTTTTGAAAGGTCTGGAAACATTGCGCTTACGTATGCGTGAACATTCTGCCAATGCACAAAAATTAGCCGAGTTCCTGAATGCGCATCCGAAAGTAGAAAAAGTCTATTATGCAGGCCTGCCTGAGCATGTTGGTCATGAGCTGGCAGCAAAACAGCAAACTGGTTTTGGCGGTATAGTCTCTTTTGTGGTGAAGGCGGGCCGTGAAGGTGCATGGAAAGTAATTGATAATACAGACTTTATCTCGATTACCGGTAATCTGGGTGATGTCAAGTCAACTATTACTCATCCGGCAACCACCACACATGGCAAACTGTCTCCAGAAGCCAAAGCTGCAGCAGGTATTTGCGAAGGTTTAATTCGCATTTCTGTCGGTTTGGAAGAGATTGATGATATTATCCGTGACATTACACGCGGTTTAGATCTAATTTAATTTTATAAATATATGTTCGGAGATTTTTATGAACATTAATATGTTGATGCAGCAAGCGCAGCGCATGCAAAAAGAAGTTGAAAACAACGTGAAAAAGGCCAAAGAAGAGCTTGCGCAAACTGAAGTGCATGCTGAGGCTGGTGGTGGTTTGGTAAAAGTAACCATGACTGCACGTAATGTAGTGAAACGTATCGAAATTAACCCTGAACTTCTTCAGGACGATCCTGACATGATCGAAGACCTGATTGCAGCTGCTATGAATGATGCAGCACGTCAGGCTGAAGCCATTTCAGAAGAGCGCATGAAAGCAGCAAACTCAGGCATGGGCTTGCCACCAGGTCTGGCTGGTTTATTCTAAGGAAGAGTGCGCAATGTTTAGTGATCGTTTTGATCAACTCGTTCAAGCATTACGCATTTTGCCAAGCGTTGGGCCGAAATCGGCTCAGCGTATGGCTTTGCACCTGATCATGAAAAACCGTGAAGGTGCGATTGGTCTGGCACATGCTTTGACTGAGGCGACCAATCATATTCATGAGTGCTCTATTTGTCATTCGCTGACCGAAGATGAGGTCTGTAATATCTGTACCTCCTTGGAGCGAGATGATGAATTGCTGTGCGTGGTAGAATCACCTGCCGATGTGATGGCTATTGAGCAAAGTGGCAGCTTCCGGGGTAAATATCATGTTTTGGGTGGGCACTTGTCACCACTTGACGGGATTGGGCCGGAAGAAATTGGCATTCCTTATTTACTGCAGCGTTTAAGTCAAGGGCAGATTAAGGAAGTGATCCTGGCCACCAATGCGACTGTAGAAGGACAGGCAACAGCACATTATCTGGTTGAAGCCAGCAAGCATTTAGCGGTGCAGATGACGCGTATTGCTCAAGGTGTGCCTCAAGGAGGCGAACTGGAGTATGTGGACAGCCATACGCTGAGTCAGGCCGTGCATAACCGCATGAGGATTAAATAAAATTTGTATAACTGAAGGTGTGAGTTTAATAGGAAAAAGATATTAATTTATACCTAACTACTCCTTACAAAGTAAATTATTTTAGATAATTAGTCGCATTAAGTATGTTTTTTTATATAAATATTTTATATATTAGCTAGTATTCCGCTATCGAGCATCTATCCTTAGACTCAGCCTTTATGTTTCAGTTTATTCAACACCAAAACGACCTGTATCCTGTTCTGGATTTAATGGATCAAAATTCAATCTATGGTCTGGATACCGAGTTTATCAAGGTAGATACCCTGTGGCCCAAACTCGGTGTTTTTCAGATCAATGTCGACAATCAGGTTTATCTTCTGGATGGAACCACTCTGGATCTGACTGAGTTTTTGCACAAAATTTTTAATGCTCAACAGAATGTTTTTCACGCCTGTAGCGAAGACATCGACCTGATTTATCATTATACCCAGCAAAAAGCACTGGAGAATGTTTTTGATACGCAGGTGGGTATGTCATTTTTGGGTCATGGTCTGCAAGTCAGCTACCAGAATGCCTTGAAGCAGATGCTGGAAATAGATATTGAAAAAGACCAGACCCGCTCCAACTGGCTGGCGCGTCCTTTAAGTAGCGAGCAGTTACTGTATGCGGCCAATGATGTACATTATCTGATGCAATTGGCTGAAAAAATCAAACAGGATTTAAACAGCAAATCCCTGCTTGATTTTGCCTTACAGGATTGTCAGTTCCTGACCCGGGAAATAGGGGAAGAAACACCGACTGCCTTGCTGTATCAGGATGTGGGAAATTACCGGCATTCTCGCCGTCAGCTTATGCAATTACAGCAGCTGGCAGTTTGGCGTGAACAGATTGCCAAGGCTTTAAATCAGCCACGCAGCTTTATTCTGAAAAATGCGACCATGATTGATCTGGTTGAGAAATTTCCGCGCAATAATTTTCAGTTGAGCCAGGTGAAAGATATACGTGCCAATATTGTACGTGATCATGGTAAAACGATTCTGGACTTATTGAAATTCCTGCCAGAACAGTCGGACTGGCCATTACGTCTGGCTCGTCCAATCCGTCATTCTTCCAGAGAAGTTGGTGATAAAATTGATCTGCTTATTCAGCAGGTCTCTGCTGAAACCACCATTCCTAAGGAAGTGCTGATGCGTAAAAAATGGCTAAATGCCCTGTATCAACATGTGGTCTTTCATAAGGATGAACAAGAGTTGCCGGATTATCTGCTAGGCTGGCGCTATGAACTGCTGACCTTACCGCTACTTCGGGTGCTGCATGAGGATGAATCTTATCTTTCGACCCAGATGAAAGTCACGGAATGACTGGGGAAAGAATTGATTAAAGATAAAGCAATTATACAAAATCACGACTGATGCATTCGGCAAGGCTAATGTATCTGTCTTTTTTTTAATGTATCCTTGCGGTTGTTTTTAAGGAAAGTCGTTTAAAACATGCAAGTGTCTATCTACAAATCCAGTAAAAAAGATGAAATGTATCTTTATGTGGCGCGTCCTGCAGATGAGGGCGAAACTGAAGAAACATTTGAGCCGCTCGAAGTCTTGTCTGAGCCGGTACGTGTAGCATTTGGGCGTGCAACTTTTGTCATGCACCTTGAATTGAATGAGTCGCGCAAACTGGCGCGTGCCAATGTCCTGCATGTAATGGACTCCATTGTGACTCGCGGTTTCTTTTTGCAAATGCCGCCAGAAGGCCTGATCAATCCAAATGCAGTAGCGCCTGAAGGATTGCGTGGTGCCTAATATGAATTCAGGAGTTGTGAGATGAATGGTTATGTAAACGTATTAGATTCAATTCCTGAACAGAGTATTGCAGTAGCCGTGTATCTGCTTGGCAGTCTGATTGCCTTACTTTGCTGGTATGGGGTAACCAGACGTCTGCCGAGAGTAATGGGCAGTTTTTTATGGTTACTGGCCTTCGCGGTTTTATTAACCCCCACCGTTTCTGAAGGCCCGAATGCCTCGGTTGCCCCGGCAATTTTCGGTCTGCTATTTGGAGTTTTAACCAAGGAGCAGGAGCTGGTTTGGATTAATGCGTCACTTATTTTATTTGTCATTGGCCTTGGATGTGTGATTGGCTATTGCTGGTCCAGTTATATATCGAAAAAACCGGATACGACTTTAAACAAGAAAAGTTCACCGTTGTAAGTAAAAAAATAAGGTTAAATCATGTCTGCTGATATTCAACAATTTTCAGGTACAGATCAGTACATTGCGACTGACAGTCTAAAGCTGGCCGTAAAAGCTGCGCGTAGTTTGCAAAAGCCTTTACTGGTCAAAGGTGAGCCGGGGACCGGTAAAACCCTGCTGGCTGAACAGGTGGCACACAGTTTGGGATTGAAGCTGATTACCTGGCATATCAAGTCGACCACCAAGGCACAGCAGGGATTGTATGAATATGATGCAGTTTCTCGTTTGCGTGATAGCCAGTTGGGCGATGATCGGGTCTATGATATTAAAAACTACATCAAACCAGGTAAACTTTGGGAAGCTTTTACCAGTGAAGAGCGCTGTGTTCTGCTGATTGATGAAATTGACAAGGCCGATATCGAGTTTCCAAATGACTTGTTGCATGAACTCGATAAAATGTCGTTCTATGTTTACGAAACTGGCGAGACCATTACTGCGACCCAGCGTCCAATCGTCATTATTACCTCAAATAATGAAAAAGAATTGCCGGATGCATTTCTGCGCCGTTGTTTCTTCCACTATATCGAATTCCCGGATGAAGCCACCATGCGAGAAATCATCGATGTGCATTTCGAGAATATCTCTGCCACATTGGTGAATGAAGCTTTACAAGTCTTCTTTAAATTACGTCAGATTCCCGGTTTAAAAAAACCACCTTCAACTTCTGAACTGATTGACTGGCTCAGCCTGCTCATGGCCGACGACATGCCGGAAGGTGTGCTGCGTAATGCTGATAAAACCAAAGCCATTCCGCCACTCTACGGCGCACTCATCAAAAACGAGCAGGATGTACAGCTGCTTGAGCGTCTAGCCTTTATGTCACGCCGTTAGGGGGAAACAGGCATGTTTGTGCGACTGTTTTATACCTTGCGCCGCTATGGTGTGCCGGTTTCGACCCGTGAACTGATTGACCTGAATCAGGCAGTAGCTGCCGGAATTGTCTTTGCTGATCAGGATGAATTCTATCAGCTGGCCAAAACTATCATGGTTAAGGATGAGCGTTATTTCGACAAGTTTGATCGCGCCATGAAAGACTATTTTGATGGTATTTCAACCTTTGATCTGGATGAGCTGTTGAATCAGGTGCACAAACTGCCTAAAGACTGGTTTGACCTGGAATTACTGGAAAAGCATCTGACACCTGAACAGCGTGAAGAGCTGAAGAAAGCCGGTTCGCTGGAAGAGCTGATGAAAATGCTGGAAGAGCGTCTGCGCGAACAGCATAAAAAACATCAGGGTGGTAACAAAATGATTGGCACGGGCGGGACTTCTCCCTTTGGTGCCTATGGTGATCATCCGGAAGGTGTACAGATTGGCGGGCCAGGGCGTAAACGCTCTGCAGTAAAAGTCTGGGAGCAGCGTCAATATCGTAATCTGGATGATGACCAGCTTCTGGGTAGCCGGCAAATGCAAATGGCGCTGCGCCGTTTGCGTAAATTTGCCCGTCAGGGAGCAGCGGAAGAGCTGGATATTGATGGTACGATTCGTGAAACAGCCAAGCAGGGCATTCTGGATGTACAACTGGTACCAGAGCGCCGTAACCGTATTAAAGTACTGATGCTGTTTGATATCGGTGGTTCCATGGATGCGCACATTGCCCAGTGTGAAAAGCTGTTTAGTGCAGCCAAGACCGAATTTAAGACCCTTGAGTATTTCTATTTCCATAACTGTGTGTATGACTACGTCTGGAAAGATAATGTTCGGCGTTCCAGTTCACGCATGAATACCTGGGATCTGTTCAATACTTATGGCCGAGACTATCGGGTAATTGTGGTGGGTGATGCCAGTATGGCGCCTTATGAATTGAATTCGGTAGGCGGCTCAGTTGAATATATGAATGACGAGGCTGGACAGGTCTGGTTACAGCGACTGCGTCAGCATTTTGATAAAACCGCTTGGCTCAATCCGGAAGAAGAAAGATACTGGCATTACACCCATACCATCGGGCTCATCAAGCAGATCTTTGAGGGGCATATGTTCCCGATGACCTTAAAGGGTATTGAAGATATGACCAAATATCTTGCCCGTTAATTTATTTTTTATATCAATGGTTTAAGTTTTGATTGCTCAAGCTGTTGCTTTCACGCTTATAAAGTAAAGCAATTGAGTGCTCATCTATATTTCACAGTTAAGGATTACTATGGATCATCAAATTAATGGCATTGCGCTGCCAAATGAAGAAGGCTTCTTTGGCCAATATGGTGGTCAGTTTATTCCGCCTGATTTAAAACAGGCCATGAATGATATTAATGTTGCCTATCAGGAAATTCGCCAGACTGAAGAATTTCAAAATGAACTGAAAGAGCTGTTTGCTCATTATGTAGGCCGTCCGAGCCCTTTATTTCACGCCAAGCGTCTCTCTGAGCAATTGGGCGGTGCGCAGATCTATTTAAAACGCGAAGACCTGAACCATACTGGTGCTCATAAAATCAATCACTGTCTGGGTGAGGCACTTTTAGCCAAATATATGGGAAAGACCAAAGTCATTGCTGAAACCGGAGCAGGCCAGCATGGTGTAGCACTGGCTACGGCATGTGCCTTGGTTGGTATTCCATGTGAAATCCACATGGGACAGGTGGACATCGAAAAAGAACATCCAAACGTCGTCAAGATGAAAATTTTGGGTGCTCATCTGGTGACTGTGACTCGTGGTACCGCAACTTTAAAAGATGCGGTTGATAGTGCCTTTGAGGAATATTTAAAAGATCCGAAAAACTTTATTTATGCGATTGGTTCTGTGGTAGGGCCACATCCATTCCCAATGATGGTGCGTGATTTCCAGTCCATTATTGGTGAAGAAATTAAAGTTCAAACGCATGAACGTTTTGGTGCAAACCCGGATTATGTGGTTGCCTGTGTCGGCGGCGGTTCAAATGCTGTAGGTGCATTTAGTGCTTTTTTAAATAATCCCGAAGTCAAACTGATTGGAGTGGAACCGGCAGGTCATGGTCTGAATACCGATATGCATTCAGCAACCTTGACTTTGGGTAAGCCGAGCCAGTTGCATGGTATGGCCTGTTATGTGCTGGAAGATGAACAAGGTGAGCCTTTGCCTGTGCATTCAATTGCCTCAGGCCTGGATTATCCGGGTGTGGGACCGCAGCATAGCCTGCTTAAGGATTTGGGGCGGGTAGAATACACTACAGCGACAGATCAGGAATGTCTGGATGCCTTTATGACCTTGTCACGTGTGGAAGGAATTGTTCCAGCTTTGGAAAGCTCACATGCAGTTGCCTGGGCGATTCGTGAAGCGGGCAAGCTGTCAAAAGAGACAAAAGTTGTGGTGAACCTGTCTGGCCGTGGTGATAAAGATTCAGACTATGTTGCAGAGAAACTGGGCTTAAATTAATAGCCTGAGTTCAGCTAAAGATCCCAGCCTAGTGCTGGGATCTTTTTTTTATATCTCATCATTTTAAAATCATTACAAGCCAATAATGCATAGTTGGAATGAGATTTCTTTGAATACTTTAAAGAAAGCTTAGCCCGAAATATATTGTTGTAGTTGATCAATCAATTGCCGTTGATCTTCCATGGTTGCTTTGACCAGATCACCAATTGAAATCAGGCCTATCAACTTTTCATTTTCAACCACAGGCAGGTGACGTAAATGATGATCAGTCATCAGCTCCAGACAGTTTTCGACTGTGCTGCCTGTAGTTACAGTAATCACTTTAGGCGTCATAATTTCATTCACGGTTGTATCGACAGAAGATCTTTGCATAAGGGCAATTTTACGAGTGTAATCCCGCTCTGACAGAATGCCGACCACTTTGTCTTCCTGAGTCACGACCACCGCACCAATTCCTTTATCTGCCATTAGAGTGATGGCTTCCAGTACGGTTGCATCTGGATGAATGGTATAAATTACCTGGTGTACTTTGGCTTTGAGCACTTGTGCCACATTGGTCATTCTATTGGATCCTTTCGTTCATTTATTATTGGTTTTAGAAGAAATATAAACTGATTATCGCTAGTTACTTCTTAGTTTAGTCTTTATAAATAACATGTTATTCAGGCAATGTGCAGTCTCTGTTGAGAAAAAAATAAGTAACGCATCTGTTCTGTAGTTAATTTCAGTTTTGATCCGTTTGGATTACATAGAGCAGGAATTACATTAAGGCGCGTTAGGGTAGGCAGCAGATTGTTCTCAAAATCCTCTGAATTGATTTTGCGTGGCTCATAATTTGGCCAGTGCTGTTTGGCATAATTTTTAGCATCTAAAGGGTTAAGCCAAAATGGAAAGATACAATCCTCATGATCCCGCATCATGGCCCAACCCTGATGATAGACGCCCCACAGGATGCCACAATACATCAGGGATTTGAGCATAGTCACTTTCAGCAAATTTTTTTTGCAGATCGGATTGTACTGAATAAGATTGGGATAGGTCAGCTTAGGTATTGTCATTAGAGTAAAGTACGTATTGGACTTGGGTGCTATTTTAGGAAATCTGTATGAAATTACTGTTTCAGCTTTGCAAGCAATCGTAATAAAGTATGTAAGTGTTAGTAGTTTATTGAAATATAAGATGAAAAAAACGCCACCGAGGTGACGTTTTTTTATGCTTGCATCGTGGCCATACTCTGCCAGTACTGGGCTTTAAGAGAATCCCGTTCTACACGAAAACCCTGGTAATACAGTTCTGCTAAAAAGAGAGCTGCTTTACCATGACCAGCACGCGCTGCATCTTCTAGTTGTTTGACTGCATCTACAAAGTTCATTTGTGATTGGATCGTGTTGACTGCATCAGCATACAGATGCTCTAAGTCATGTTGAGAGATTTGTTGTATCATATAAAAACTCCTTAATTTTAATTATGATTACAGGATCGACTTTAACTAAGTCTACATACAAGTATATCTAAGTATTATTAAACTAATATTACAGAATGATTGAAAAGTCAATTATTGTTGAAGCTTTGTTATCAGCATTATAGTTTACATGATTAAACTATACACACTTATAATTTTTAATAGTATAAATTTTAATAAGACAAGAAACAAGAAAGGAGAAAAAATGATGAGCACAAGAATATTGGATGGTATTACTTTTGACATGCCACCTACAGCTGGTCAGGTCCTCCAGCTTGCAGACTTACATCGCCAGAAACTCGATAATGTGATTTATGATAGGCATGCACATTTAGGGCATTTTGGGCTGGCTCAGCGTAAAGAAGTTTATGATTTCACCCGTGCCCTGGATGAGAATCAGCGAGCACAGTTTTATAAACTCTACAATACTGAACTGGTCCGAATTGCAACAGAAGACCGCTGGCATCCACCAGAAGCAGAGGCAGGTCTAAGCAAATTTGCAATTTTCCTGGTTCTTGCTCTGGTAGCGTTTGTCATTGCCTGGAGCGTGTTTGAGCGGTTGAATTAATCGCTGTATAACATTTCAGCAGGTGATGGATATTCGGATTCATGACTTGAACTTCAGTAACCGCAGCCATACACTACTTTTAACTTGAGGTAGTGTATGGCTATAGACAGCAAAAAAATTAGTGATTTTTTCAGCAAGATTCAGCTTGAACAAATTTATAATACGGTTGTGATTTTTATTGTTGTGGTGATTTTAGCTCTAGCCACCTTTGCATTGTATCGTCCTTTAACAGCGGCGCAGTTGAATCAGTTGCTGCAATTGTCCGAGCAGCATAACTTGCCAGAAACCCAGGACATGGCACAGCTGCTATTAAAGCAAGAGCAGATTTCCCGAGGACAATATCTAAAACTGATGCAAGCCTATCAGCGAGAGTCTTTACGTGCGCATCAGCTGCCACCAATCTCTCTAGAAAATCCCTAGTTTTTACTGGATACTACTTCACCAGAACGGGTCTCAAGCAGATTGTGTTGCAGGTGCATTTTTAGTTGAGCACTGTCCAGCTCCTTGCTGACTATCACCAGACTGACATTTTCCGGATGTAAGTGCTTGCGCACTGAATCTTGTACATCCCTTGCACTGATTTTGCTGAGTCGCTCAGGATAGCTAGATAAATAATCTGCTTTCTCATCATAAAAGCCCATTGTGCCCAACTGGGCATTAATGGTTGCATTGCTGCTGTAGTTGTTAGGAAAGGCGCGCAACATGCCGGCCTTGGTTTCCTCCAGGCGCTTTTGATCAATAGGTTGCCGGACAAAATCAATAAATGCCCGATGCGCGACTTGTATACTCTCAAGAAGTTGATCCTGCCGGGTAGAATATTGAAAACTAAATACCCCCGGTGCCTGACTAAAAGTAAAGGAGCTGTTGGCACTATAAGTAAAGCCTCGTTTGATGCGTAACTCCTGCATCAAGGCCGAGTTAAAGCCTCCGCCGCCAAACATCCGGTTGGCGACTTCAAGCGCCAGACGGTCTTCACTAGAGCGCGTTGGTCCTAAATGCCCGAAAATGACATACGCCTGCGAAGACTGATAGGGTAAATGTACCACCTCCAGACCAGTTTTGAGTTCAGGTTCAGGTAAAGGTGCAGCTTTTGAACCTTGCCGTATGTTGCCTGCAATGCGTTCTGATAAATTTAATGCCTGTTTTGGAGTGAGTTTTCCGGTAATCGCAATATTCATATTCTGTGCGACCACAAACTGATCACGAAATTTTTTCAACAAGTCGGCTGTTATTTTTCTGGTACTGCCTTGCGTCCCACTAATTGGTTCTGCATATGGGTGTTTACCATAAAGTGTACGGTAGAAACGGATGTTCATTAAGCGGCTTGGATTTTCTTGTAGCTGTTTCTGGCCCACCTGGGTATTACTTAAGACAAGGTTAATACTGGAGCTTTTAAAGGAGGCATGATTCAGTATTTCCATCATCATGCTTAAGGCAGGTTCCAGCTTTTGAGGATCGGATAGTGAACGTAAACGGACAATGAACATATCCCGATAAGCTTGCATACTCAATTGTGCACCAGCCTGATCAAGTACGGCAGCAATCTGATTGGCGGTATAATCTTCTGTACCTTCACGCATCAACTTGGCTGCCATATTCGATAGTCCGTATAAGCCGGGTGCAATTTCCTGATCACGTGCTGCGCCCGCATTAAAAGTCAGCTGAATATCGACCATAGGCAGATCCCGAGTTTCTACAAACAGGGTGCGTACCTTGTAACGATTGTTGAGATCATGAATATGAGGTGCCTGGAAGGTCTGTTCTAAATTCAGCTTCTTTAAACTTTGTAATAGTGGAACTGATGTCAACTGATCAGGAGAGCTGTTTACACCAACTTCGGCATTTAAATAACTTTCTGCCCACAGAGCAGGACTAAAACTCACACTGACTAGCAAAAGAAAACAGCGAATAGAAGGCATATGCGTCATTATTGTTGGCTTTTCTGTTCAGGCATAATGTAGAGCGTACTCAGATTATCACGCACAAAGTAGGTATTTGCTACATGCTGAATATCTTCGGCACTGACACTTGCATAGTGTGTGGGTAATGCATCAATCAAGCGGTAACTTAAACCGTTGACCTCCAGATTGCCTATGATTTTTGCCTGCCCGGCAATATCATCCTGGCTGTAGATTAAACTAGAGATAAAGCGCGTGCTGATGCGTTCAAGTTCCTGTGTGGAAACTATTTGAGTTTTTAACAGTTCAATTTCCTGCTGAATGGCTGTTTGTGCTTCTTCCAGAGAAATGTCAGGGGCTGGCAAAGCTGAAATCCCAAAGATACTATCGCCGCGATTATAAGGATCATAAGTGGCGCTAACAGAGGTCAAGACTTTGCGATCACGTACTAAACGATCTTGCAAGCGTGAAGTAATCCCACTATCCAGCAGGCTGCGAATAATACTGAGGGTATAGGCATCTTGGGGATTTTTGGCACTCGCCAGAGACTTTACATTCCAGGTCATATACAGGTTTGGTACCTGTACATCGGTGGTTATTTCCATATGCCGATAGCCCGGCTGTTCAAACTCCAGCACATCATTACGGGCTGGTGTAGGGCGTGAAGGAATATCGCCAAAATATTTTTGTACCTGATGCAATGCAGCTTCTGATTCAACATCTCCGACAATCACCAGAATGGCATTGTTGGGTGTATACCAGTCGCGATACCATTTTTTCACATCATTTAACTGAATATTATTCAAAGTTTTCATATGGCCAATCACTGGCTGGCGATAATGACTGGTGGGATAACTAATCCATTTAAAGCGTTCAAAAGCACGTGCGCGAGGATTGTCTTCGGTACGTTGACGCCGTTCTTCCATGACTACTTTGATTTCAGGTTTGAAGTCCTGTTGCCTTAATAAAAGATTACTCATGCGATCAGCTTCAAGTTCCAGCGCTAAGGGAAAGTAGGCTTTGGGATAAAGCTGATAATAATTGGTGTAGTTGGTAAAGGTCGCTGCATTGATGCTGCCACCATAGAGTCGGCTAAGGCGAGTAAATTCATCATTAGGAACCTTGGTTGTGCCTTTGAACATCATATGTTCCAGGACATGAGATACACCCAGAATATTGCCGGATTCGTCTGAGCTGCCTACTTTGTACCAGATATGGGTCATCACCATGGGCGCGCGATGATCTTCCCGGATAATCACTTTTAAACCATTGCTTAAAGTGGTTTCAAAAGTCGTACGTGAAAGTTCACTGCTGGTTTGAGCATAAGCTTGGGTTAAACCCAAACTTATGAGAAGAGTGGCGACAGGATAAAAACTCTGTCTGAGTAATTTAAAATAAGAGGAAGTGGTAAGTCGGGAGTTGAACACTCGATCTTCCTGAATATATTTGTATTTATCGTTATTTTTAATAAATGTCGGACTGAAAGCAACCACAGCTTGTAACTTTTTGCTGTCTTTGTTGGGCGATTGGATTGCTAGCTCAAAAAGGCCCAAGTTATGGTAGAATCCTATTTTTTAACGCAATGCTTTTCAAGGATTCGGCATGCAACAGCAATCTACTGGGCAAAACAAATTTTTGATTGATGCTGATATCGGAGATGATGATGTCACATTACCGAGTTTACCTGCGGTTAATGTGCCGATTGTAGAAGCATCAGTAGAGACACAGGGCAGTGAGACCCTCCCATCGACCCCTGGAACAGAGGATGTTCAGGCAGAAGAATCTGCTGCAAAAGGTGGTTTCTTTAGTCGGATGAAAGAAGGATTAACCAAGACCCGTAAAAACCTTGCGGATGGTATGGTGAATATCCTGATTGGTGGTAAAGAAATTGATGATGAGCTATTAGAGGAAGTCGAAGAGCAGTTATTAGTGGCAGATATTGGAGTAGAAGCCACTAAAACAATTATTGCCAACCTGACGGAGCGTACTGCACGTGGTGATCTGATTTATTCACATTCACTTTATAAGGCACTTCAGGAAGAACTGGTGGCTTTACTGGCGCCACGTGTCAAGCCTCTGCACATTGATCCGAACAAATCACCATATGTGATTTTGGTGGTAGGGGTGAATGGCGTAGGTAAAACTACAACTATCGGTAAGCTGGCAAAACGTTTGCAAGGTGAAGGTAAAAAAGTCATGCTTGCGGCGGGCGATACTTTCCGTGCTGCGGCAATCGAACAATTACAAATCTGGGGTGAGCGTAATAATATTCAGGTTGTGGCCCAAGGTCATGGTGCTGACTCCGCCTCTGTCATTTTCGATGCATTTGAAAGTGCACGTGCCAAAGGTGTGGACGTATTGATTGCTGATACTGCCGGACGTTTGCATAACAAAGGTCACTTGATGCAGGAGTTGACCAAAGTAAAACGTGTTATGCAAAAAATCGATGCGACTGCACCTCATGAAGTCATGCTGGTGGTCGATGCCGGTACAGGTCAAAATGCGATTAACCAGGTTGAAATGTTTGATGAAGCAGTCGGCTTAACCGGCTTAACCATCACCAAACTCGATGGTACAGCTAAAGGTGGGGTGTTGTTTAATATCGCTAGCCGCACTCATGTACCTATTCGTTTTATTGGGGTGGGTGAGAAAATTGATGACTTACGTCCTTTCTCGGCCAAGTCTTTTGTAGCTGCGCTTTTTGAAACTGAAAAATAAGGAATGCAGGCTGCATCACATAAACTCCGCTAAATGCGGAGTTTATTGTTTTTAAAGAAATTAAGTGTTTTAAAAAACAACACTAGAAATTTCAGAAAACTAATCTGCTGACTTAAAGCCATTATAATTGTAGGGAATTTGCCAGATGTAATATAGCTCGGGCTTTGGGGGATAAGATGGCATTGCTTAACAAGATTGGTCATGTATTAACAACCGATTTAACTAAAGATTTTAAAATTTCAAGAAAACAAAAAATATCTGAACATCAGCAGATACCATTTGTTGAACAGTTAAAAAAACGCCGTAGTATCTATCAATTAGGAAAACGGGTGCAGCATAGTCAGGCTTATCTGACCGAACTGATTGAGGAAGCCGTAAAAAGTTGTCCTTCCGCATATAATGCTCAAACTGCGCGAGTTGTGGTGTTATTTGGTGATTCACATCATCAGTTCTGGGATATTGTAAAAGATGTACAACGACAGTATGTACCTCCCCAGATTTATGAAGGCGTTGAAATTAAGTTGAATCAGTGCCGAAATGCCTTGGGAACGATCTTATTCTATGAAGATCAGCAAGTGATTCAGCAGCTACAAAAGAAAGTACCATTCAGCGCAGAAGACTTTCCGGTCTGGTCTGAGCAAAGTTCGGGTATGGTGCAATATGCAGCCTGGACGGCTCTTGCATCTGCTGGCGTGGGGGCTTCACTACAGCATTATAATCCGCAGATTGATCGCCGGGTTGGTGAGCATTTTCAAATAGATCCAAACTGGCTGCTGCGGGCTCAATTATGTTTTGGTTCAATTGAAGAAACTATCGCAGAAAAAGTAAAGCAGCCGGAGCAGGAGTTTTTTCAGGTTTTTAGCTAAATTTAAATTATGTCAAGCAAGACGAAGGGGCCAAGGCGCCAGATACAATTCATCAATTTTAGTGCTATAAAGAATGTTCTATAAATAAAACGCATTGTTATTGAAATAAGGCTGTTTAAAAGCAGAAAAATGCCTAAGATGGCTTTATTAATTTTAATAAACAGAATAGATAAAGGTGAATTCATGGCATTTTTGAATGAGATCAAACAACGTCGTACTATTTATGCAATTGGTAAAAACGTGAGCCTGGAACAGGCAGAAATTGAAAACATTATTAAAGATGCAGTCAAGCATAGTCCGTCAGCTTTTAACTCCCAAACTTCACGTGTCGTGATTCTGTTCGGTGAGTCACATGAAAAGTTCTGGAATATTGTTCGCGAAACCTTACGTGATCTCATATCTGCTGAGGCTTTTGAAGGTACCAATACTAAAATTAACAGTTTTGCAGCAGGTTATGGCACAGCATTATTTTATGAAGATCAAGATATCGTAAAATCTCTGCAAGAACAGTTTGCACTCTATGCAGATCACTTTCCGGACTGGTCAGAACATTCTACGGGTATTGCTCAGTTCGCAACCTGGACAGCATTAGCAGAAAGAAATATTGGGGCTTCCTTGCAACACTATAATCCAATTATTGATGAAGAAGTTGCCAAAACTTTTAATGTGCCATCTAATTGGAAGCTGCGTGCTCAGTTGGTCTTTGGTTCAATCGAAGCGCCAGCGGGTGAAAAAACCTTTATAGATGATGCTGATCGCTTTAAGATTTTTGCATAATTGGGTGGAAAGCTAAAAAGAAGCACATTGTTGCTTCTTTTTTTATATTTGTCGTTTCTAAAATCTCCAGATTGATGCAACTGCAATATAAATGAAATGTTTGTCATAAAGTTGACATTTATACACGGCATAGTGCAACTGAACTTTTAAGAATCATTCAATGAGTAGAGAGTATGGGTTTACGTATCACAGCAGTGACAATGGCATTACTTGGCAGTACGTCAGCTTTTTCAATGGTCACTTTAACTGTACCTGAAGAAATTAAAATTGTTGCGGTGAATGATCAGAAGGTAAATTCAGGCTTATTACGTTCAAATCAGACTTATAAAATTGATCCGGGCGTGAATACGATTAGCGCCCATTATAATGAGTTCTTTCAACATCATGACAGTTCACATGATATTTTAAAATCGGGCGTGGTAACGATCAAAACTCCAGAATTAAAAGATGGCGAGACTTATAACCTGGCCTTAATTAATGCACCACAAGATTTTGATGAAGCGAAAGCGTATAAAGATCGACCTATTATCGGTTTATATAATGCTAATCAGCAACTATTGGTTCAGCAAGCAGGAGCAAAAGCCTCTTCTAAACGATGGTTTGGAGGTGGGGGTGGGGATAATGCTAACGACTTAAGTGGAGGGGAAGTTACAATACCAGTCAATCAACCCGCAGCTATATATACACAACATACAGTTAAACCTGTGGTTGCAACGGTATCAGCTCAACAGAGCTTGGCTCTAAATAGCAGTAGTGATCAGCAAATGGTTGAGTTATGGAAAAAAGCATCTAAGAGTGAACGCCAGAAATTCATGGCGTGGCTTGCTGAACAGGCTAATTAAGCTTTTAAGAGTTAGGAAATAAGGATCAACAGTAATTTTGATCCTTTTTTATTTAAGAAGTTTGAGCAAATTCACATTTGCTTAAAGTTTAAATGCAGAAGTAGCTAGAAAAACTCTGAAAAAGTGTTAAAAATAACTTTTTGGGTTAAAAAGTAAGCAGGTAGTGGCGTTTTTTGAATATTTTTAAGAAAAGCACTTGCGCTCGTTTTGAAACTGTATAGAATACGCAGCACACCAACGCAATGCACCAAACGAAAAGTTAAGTCATTAAGTTGGACTTAAAACTGACGAGGTTTTAAGAAGATCATTAAGAAATTATGAAGAACAACTTGTGTGGATTTTTACTGGTTGATTGATCGAAATATTATCATTGATTGATTGGTTTAAATTACTCGAAGTTTATTTGAGAGAATTTGTCAGAAAATTGATGAGCCAAGATTG